>JAYTHI010000231.1:0-3931 GCA_043732685.1 Ferruginibacter sp.
GAGTATGAAGTTTTTCAGCGTTTTGCAGACCTTACCAAAGGAAGAACATCTGTACTTATTTCACACCGTTTTTCCACGGTAAGAATGGCAGACCGGATACTGGTATTGGATAAGGGCGAGATTTTAGAAATTGGCAATCATGTAGAATTATTAGCCATGAATGGAAAATATGCTGAATTATTTAAGTTGCAAGCTAAGGGTTATCAATAGTTTTTCGGGTTAACTATTTTAAGATTAAAAAGAGAAATGGTATGTTTATATTTTTTTTAAACTAAGATAACTGCATTTGATAATTTTGGTTTTTTGGCTAAAAAAACGACTGCAGTATTTATAAAAAATTTTATGGCGATTATTTAATTCTACCATTTAAAATATGCACTATACAACCGAGGTTAAATTATTGCCGGTATGTAAAATGTACTGTTTATTAAAATAGTTGTGAAGCAATTTTTTTTCTAGCACAATACATAGGTGTCCAAACTTAACAGGGCATCCGTGTATTTTTTATCATAATGTGGAGCAAGGGTATTAAAAGCATCTAAAAACAATTGTTGATTTTTTATCCCATTTTCATAAGGTAAAAAATGATTGGCCACAATACAAGCATTTTTGTGACTGTTTCTGGTATCATAAAAAAGCATAAAAGTATTTTTTTTGGTCTTCGACTTTGAAACGATCACAATATACCTTCCACAGCCAACCATATCGATAAATTGATCATTTATTGCTGCATTGGATTTATCCTGAAACCAATGGTAGTATTTACTGCCCAACTGCTGCATATTATACACTACCTTATCAATATTTTTAGTTCTTGCCATTCGGCCTGCTGTTAATATTTCATCTACTAATAATGTTATCATGGGGGCGATTTTTTATAAAGGATATAGTATGTAATTATTAACGAAATGCAATACCATTATAGTATACACATTAAAATTTATCAAAAAATTTAACTTTATATTTTTTGAAAGTAGATGTGTATTGATATAATAGAAAGCTTTTTATGGGGAACAGCAAAGACGAAAAAATATAAATTGTATTTGATGAATCATTCGAAAACCAATTATTTAATCAATTTTTACCAACGATAATACTGCTGAGAATTATCTACATTATCAAAAAAAAGATTGCTCTTTTTATTTGATTATTTTATAACCTTTCTCATCAACCCATATACAATTGAAATAACAAACATTTCAACTCAAGTTTATTGAAAAAGGGATTAAAAGCTGAAAAGTAGGATTCCATACATATTATATAATTTATTAACATATTAATAACTATTTGCCCTGTTATTTTGCAACAAAATTGTAAGCACTAATTTTCCTACAGCAGTACTATACTAAAAAACAATTTATATGAAAGAAAATTTACCACTGAATATAGATGCATTAAGGGAACGCAGAAAATCTTACATGCAAAATTTCAAACAAAAAAATAAGCCTACCAAACTTGACAAAGTTGCAGTTTGGATTACCAATAAAGTAGGCAGTATGGGATTTTTCGTTATCATATTTATATGGACGGCTATTTGGTTAGGCTGGAATTTTGTGTCTCCAAAAGCCTTACGATTTGATCCATATCCCGCATTTGTATTGTGGCTATTTATTAGTAACATGATTCAATTATTTTTAATGCCGCTAATCATGATCGGGCAAAATTTGCAATCGATACATGCAGACTCGAGAGCGGAGACAGATTTAAAAATTAATGAACTTGCCGCAATAGAAAATGAAACGATACTTATACATTTAGAAAACCAAAATGAAATAATTTTAGCTATCCTTAAAAACATAGAAACAAAAACAGATTCTATTCAGGAAGCTACAAAATAGCGTACACTATTTTTGGTTAACCATACATTTAAATGCGCTATACTTTAACCTAAGGTCGGAAAATTTTGTTTGCTGATATTTTTAAAGCTTAATTCCAGAAAGCCCTAAACTATTGGAATTTCAATAGTGCCCGCCTTATAAACCCTGCGATAAAAACCACCATCAAAAACCTTATGCCGCTTATTATAGCGCACTTCCAATCGGGTACAATAAATAGCGGTCATCATAATATTTTGTCTTGCTATAAAACCAGGTAAATATGGCATTGGGATCTGCTGCGAAAACTTTATCTGCTGCTTTTTTTTGCTCAAATTCAATTTTTAATTCAGGTGATTTATCCAGCATATCCTTAATGGTAGGTTCCATCACATAAGGTTCTATGTATTCTGTCCGTTGAAATATTTGCGGAAAAAATCCCCATTGAAAATAGGAATCCGGTGATTTGGGCTCAAGCAACAGCACCAACAAATCGCCCAAAGGCTGATTAGTTGAAATGTAAGCCGATCCTGCTGCAAATAACTGCTGGTGCGTTTCTACAATTGGTTTACCTATCACTTGGATATGTCCTTCAAAAGGCATTACTTTTCCTTCTGCATTCTGAAATTTAGCCTCCATGATTCTATACATGTCAACCTTTACAGAACGGGCCTCATTTAAAATTTCCATTTTTATACCATGTAATTTTAATCGTTCAATAATGTTTGTACAAGCAACGGGAATATAATAACCCGCAGGTACGTCAACAAAATCCAAACCCTGGGTACCTTTAAAATTTGCAACTTTCATGGTTAAGGGAACTCCTGTCCATTGTACATAATCAGCATTGGTAACAGAAGATTTTAAAAGCTTTGACGCAATACCCAACAGTTCAAGAGTATCAGGTAAATTAGCAGCAGTATCCCTTTTTAGCATATTAGCCTGGGGTTCAAAAGGAGCCTCATTATTCATCTGCGGCACTTTCCATTTCATAGGAAGTTTAGCCATTCTTTTCGCTTTATCTTCCAGCGTACCTGCTTTAAGCGATTGCCCGTCGGCAGTCAATATTTTAAGGGTACTTTCAAGTAACACATAAGTTCCTAAAACTCTTTGTTTAAAAGGTTTTAAAGCATGATTTTCTACCAGGATACTTGCCAGATGACGCAAATCGCCATAGGCATCAGAAAACCTGGGCTCCCCTAATATTAGGACAGTTCCTTCCGAAAAATCACGATCATTCACTGCAGTTAACAATTGCCCCGGTATATGACCATTAGCCTTCAGATCTTTATCCGCCTGTTTCTTATATTTAGTAGCCAACCAGTCCGAAATATTAGCCGAATATCCTTGCTGTCCATGTCCGCCAAAAGTAATGTCATACTGATAATCTACCCCATCAGTTACATGAATGTCCATATAAAGTAAGGGGTCGTATTGGTTAATAATATTAATAACTGCCCTTATTTCTTTGGTATCAAGCTTTGCATAATCCCTGTTTAAATTTAAATTCTCTGCATTGGTTCTCCATCCCATATTTTCGGGTCCGCGCTGGTTGGGCCGGTTATAGGGTGAACTGCGCTCGTGACCATCAACATTTAAAATTGGTATAAATAAAAAATTTACCCCATCCAGTAAATGCCTTTTATTTCCGACAGCAATATCTCTAAGCAACATCATACCCGCATCCTTACCATCAATTTCTCCTGCGTGAATACCCGCCTGAACCAATAAGACCGGCTTTACCGATTTTTTTAAAGCTGCCGCTGTAACTATTTTTTCAGTTGATGCAATCACCATAAAAATATCCCGTCCCTCCACACTTTTACCAATAGTAATAATTTTAATTAAGGGAGATGCAAGGGCTAATTTTTTAAACCAATCATAGGTTTCGGTATAGGTAGGTGTTGTAACAAAATTCGATTTTTCGGCAGGTGTTATCCATGGGTTGTTTGATTTTGCAACCAGCAACTCACTTTTACCTTTCCATTCTGTAACAGGCGGCAATATAGATTGTGCCTTTAATTGTTGAGAAATTAAAAACAATCCAATTAAAATTATACCCTTCATACTAATTTTTTTATTTAAATTTATTTAAATCAAAAGCTTCCTTTTTATAA
>JAYTHI010000232.1:0-3863 GCA_043732685.1 Ferruginibacter sp.
TAAAAACCATCTTTAGTACCAAGGTTTATAAATAATCTGGTATAACCGTTGTCTATATTGGTTCTTTCTCTTCTGCTACCATCTCTGTTGCCGCTTTCTCTGTTACTGCCGGCATCTCTTCTATCACCACCTCTTATATCAGAACCTCTTAGGTTACTGTTAAGGTCCTGTGCATTTTCGTAGTACTTTAAAAAATGATTAAATTCTAAAGCGGCTACTCTTTGCAAAATCTCTTCTTTGCTAACATCAGCAAATTTTTCCGAAAGGTCGGCCATATAAGTTTCGTAATCACTGCTGCTAATATCAGCTTTCATTAATTTATCCATGAAATGGAAAAATTGTTTGCGACAAACGTCCTTACCACTAGGCACATCCAATTTATGAAACTGTGCATTTACCATGCGTTCCAGCTGCTTAATTTTATAACTTTCCCTACTGTGACAAATGGAAATACAGATACCAGTTTTACCGGCTCTTGCAGTACGACCACTTCTATGGGTATACACTTCCATATCATCAGGAAGTTCAAAGTTTATTACATGCGTGATACCATCTACATCAATACCACGTGCTGCCACATCGGTAGCAATTAATAGTTGTAAATGTTTTGAGCGAAAGCGGCCCATCACCTTATCCCTTTGTTGTTGGGTAAGGTCACCATGAAGTGCTTCAATTTCATATCCTTCACGAACCAATTTTTCAGCAATATCCTGTGCATCCAATTTTGTACGGGTAAAAATAATACCATACATACCCGGATTAAAATCGATATATCTTTTTAATGTTTCGTAGCGCTGGTGTGCGGCTACAATAAAAAATTGGTGGTCAATATTTACGTTTCCACTATTCTTTTTACCAACTGTAATTTCTTTAGGGTTGGTCATAAAGTTTTTAGCAATTGCTCTAACTTCCGGTGGCATAGTTGCACTAAATAACCAAATACTTTCTCTGTTAATGGTATTTTTTAAAACAAAATCAATATCATCTCTAAAGCCCATGTTCAACATTTCATCGGCTTCATCCAACACAACATATTTTACTTTCTGCAAATCAATTGCTTTGCGTTCTATAAGATCTATTAAACGACCGGGTGTTGCTACTACTATATGTACACCTCTTTTTAAGTTGCGTATTTGCATGGTGATAGATGCACCACCATAAACTGCTTCCGTAAAAAGTCCTTTTGTATGTTTGGTGTAAGTAGCCAGGTCATTGGTTATTTGCAAACACAATTCTCTTGTTGGACAAACAATTAATGCTTGCGGATGCCTTTCACTAATATTGATTAGGTGCAATAAGGGTAAGCCAAAAGCAGCAGTTTTACCGGTTCCTGTTTGAGCAAGACCAACAAAATCTGTAGTGCCTGAAAGTAAGATGGGGATAGCTTGCTCCTGAATGGGCGTTGGCGTTTCAAAACCTAAATCGGCGATCGCCAATACTAATTGTTCGTTTAAGCCTAAGGCTTCAAATGCATTCATGTAAATTGTTTTTGTGGTTTACATGATATGCTCTTTTGCCTGTTGTAATGCTACTTAATACTATAATTAAAGTAAAAATAAATCCTAAGTTCAACAGCCCGCGGGCATTTCATGCAATACTCGTTATAAATAATTTTGCAAAGTTAAGGATTTTCTTCAACTTAACTATAATTAAATCAACAGATTGACGTTAAACATTATAGAATAGCTTTGCGTCATTAATTTTAATGGTTAAACATCAAGTATATTAAAAGGTTACTGGTGCCAAATAAATTGAACATTTTCTTTATTAAACTCAGCAACAATATGTAATTATATCAACATCAAAATGTAAAATATAATAAAACAACAACCAATAATTATTAATCAATTAAATATTCGATTAAACTAAAAATTAATTTTAATGTCGAATATTTGCTTAAACCACTCAACCCAAACCAATGCGAAAATTATTACTGCTTACCCTAGTGATAGGTTTATGTTCAAAAAATTATGCTCAGGAAAAACCCATTAATAAAAGTGAAACTGCAGCAACAGATAGTTTACAGGATGATGATAAATCTTTAAATGATGCTGATAAAGTAACAAGCTATTTAACAGCAGGTATTGCTGTAGGAAATAGATTATTAAGTGTTCATAACAAAGTTGTAAACGCTAAAGAAACCTCATCAAATGCCATTATTTATACCCCTTCGCTGAATTATCAAAATAAATCAGGTTTTAACCTTGCTGCAGGTGTTTCATTATTAAACGACAGTGCAAAAGGCTTTACTGTAAACCAGTCTTATCTTACCACCGGCTATCAACTCTTAAATAACGACAATATTGATTTTTCTATAGCCTACACGCATTATTTTATTGCAGATAAATATACCGCAAGTTCCTCCCCTATTCAAAATGATCTTTTCACTTCTCTTACTTATAAAAAAACCTGGTTACAGCCCGGAATTGGCTTTGATTTTTCAAGCGGTAATTCATATGATGTAAATAGAAAAGGAAGATTTTACGATTCCATAACCAACAAATTAAAATCTTATGCACTAATTGCATCTATTGGCCATCAGTTTGGTTGGGAATCTGTTTTTAAGGAAGACGACGGACTAAGTTTTACTCCGGGTGTTTTATTAAATTTAGGTTCAAGTAAAACAACTATTCTTCACAATACCAATACTACAAATATTACTCAATTGGTAGGCAAAAAAGGTAAATTAGCAAAATTTTCAAGCACAAAATTTGGAGCGGAGTCTATTGGATTAGATTTGGATTTTAGTTATACCATGGGGAAATTTACACTTGAACCAGATTTCTATTTAGATTATTATTTACCTGCTACAACCGATAACCGTCTTACAGATGTAATTAATATCAATTTGAGCTACAGATTTTAATATTGACATTAACAAAATTTTATACCAAACATTTATACAAGGGCATATAAATAGTGTCAAATCAAAAAATAAATATTATGAAACTGAAAATCTTATCCATTGCCGTAGCTATACTGTTACTATCTACTGCCAACGCACAAAGTTTTCACCTTGGTATTAAAGGAGGAGCAAATATCAATAAGATCACCGGTGAATCTTTTAACCAGCAATTTACCTACGGATACCATGCAGGCGCTTTTGCTGAATTGGGACTGGGTAATAAACTATCACTTCAACCTGAAGTTTTATTTAACCAAATTAGCTCCGATACAAGCAGCCAATTTAGTAAAGTTTATTCCTCTTTTGCTACCAATGCATCAAAAATTAAGTTGACCTATCTCAGCATACCTATATTGCTGAATTATAAACTGGCCCCCTTCCTGCAATTACAAGCCGGACCTCAGTTTGGCGTACTTATAAACAATAAAAATAACCTGGTTCAAAATGGAAAGGATGCCTTTAAAAAAGGTGATTTCAGTATGCTTGCAGGTCTGCAAATAAAGTTAGCTTCATTTAGAATTTATGGTAGATATGCAGTTGGCTTAAATAATATAAACGACATTGACAATAAGGATAAATGGACAAGTCAGAGTTTTCAAATAGGTGTTGGATTTGCTATTTTATAATTAGAAAAATAAGAAATTTTAGTGGCAGCAGTTAAACTTGTAAAATAAATACTTTAAACGGCGTTGAATTAAACTCAACGCCGTTTTTTATTTGCAGCATTTGAAATTTTAATCTTCCGAGGTCAAGATTTCCCAGGAAAATTTTTAAAGTTATATATACTAATTTGCTTTAATAATTCCGATTCCATACCTTTGTTATTATAAACAAAGACCATGGCATATACAGTTGATTTGACACCTTCGGAAATAGCCGAGCTAAAGACTTTACGCAGAGTAGAAAAAGACGGCAAAATATTACGACGCTACCAATGTATTTGGTTTGCCCATGAAAA
>JAYTHI010000233.1:0-3849 GCA_043732685.1 Ferruginibacter sp.
TATAATCAGTAACAAGTTCCTGCGACCAACAATAAAGCTGTTCTATTTTTTCGGTTATAGTTACATGTAAACAGGGGTCTTGCTCTTGTGTAAAACAGGAGGATGACTGATCAACATCGCAGGAACAACTGGTGCATTCCTTACAATCATCCAACTTATTAAAATGCTGTTTAAAAATGATTTTGAGAAAATTACCTTTTGAATATTTATAATCCCGACAAAGTTTACCGGCCATCCATTGGTTCCATTGTTTAAAATAATATTCGAAACAACAAAAATCGCGTGGATTTAGCCAAAGTATCCGAAGCAGCACATGTGCAGGCATCTCCCGTTGTAATAATTTTTCAATGATCTGCCTGTTCTGCAGACTACGAAAACGTTCAGGCCATGCCGGTAATGCGACGGTTGCAATAAAAGAATAAGGATCGCAACCGGGAGTAAAACAAGTAATTTTATCGTTCGTACAAGGATCTGAATCATCTCCCGGCTTCCATTGAAAATGACAAATATCCTCCTCGAAACAGGGTTGCGGAAATCCAGCTTCTTTGCAATCTCCAAATATTCCATTTTCATCTTTACAAACGGGTCTAAGTAAAATATGTTCTACCAGGTGCAAGCCCATGGCATTTATAAGTTGTTTAGCCCGTTCCACCGCATTGCCTGCAACCTGTTCATTATTGTAAGCCTGTGGATTGAAAGCTTCTATTTGATTAAGGCAAAAAGAAAGGTCTTGTTTATTCAAACGATTATCAAACGCTTTCTCCCGACAAATAATATTTATATTTTTAATAAGGTTAGAGCCTTTTTCTTTTAGTGCTATTTTTTCATTTATGGATAATTGCGGGTAAAGTCCAATTCGGTAAGCATTACAACTGCTATCGAATAGTGGTTTATAATTTTGATATTGTTGCAGTAGCAGTAAAGAAATAATATAAAAATTAAGGGCTTCGCAACAGGTATCAAAACAACAATCACTCTTCCATGCAAGCTCGCACAACACCTTACAATCTTCTTTGCAGGGATCAGAATTTACAGCATCACCTTCGCAACTATCATCGTAAGGATAATTATTATAACTGTTGAAACCGGGAAGTTTAATTTCTACAAAATATTTTGATTTCGTGCTTGTTCCCTCCGGATCACATGGATCAGCCTTTAAGATAACAGGAAAATAAAAGGCAATTTTTTTAAGCTGTAATTTCCATTCTTTAATACTAAAGCCAGGGTAGGGTTCCGCAATTTTATAATAGCTTAATTGCTTACCATTTTTAATACGGGCGTTTAAAAAAAATACATCTCCTTTTTTAATATAGTTTTTGTCATCATAAACAGCATCAACAAAAGCCAATACCCTTTCGCAAACAGAAACAGGTCCGTTATGACTATCAGTAAAAATTTTTGCAATCGGATTTTTATCCATATCCTGCAAAACTATTTGTTCACCTTCCAACTTAATGAGGTCGAAAAAATTAAAGCGCGCAGCCATGTATAATTTTGTTAAAACGGCATCCCTCCGTTCGGGTGTTTCATATGTACATGGGTGAACAAGACCTGTATTACCACAAGCTATAAAAAAACTATTACTACAATTTTGACGATTGAAATAATTATGGAACCCTTGTTTACTTTGAGCTATGCAGATAAATTTTTCAACGCCTTCTTTCCATGCATTTTCAGCGGTAACAAATCCATGAGCACTTAATGCCAGCACCTCTCTTATGTAAATATGAAAGCGGCAATCCTCTGCGCTATTTTCCATATAAAAATTACCGGGGTATTTCAATAATAATAAGCAAAACTGCAACTGTTGGGTTGCCTCCAATGCCGTACGGTAAAATTTTTTACTTACCCAATCCGCGTTAAATGCAGTAATGGTATCATCCAGCTGACCAATTACAAAACGGTACTTATTTTTTCTAATAAAATATACAGGATAACTGCTTGCCAACGGAATTATATGTACTGCAGCATTACCATTAAACTCCTCTGCTGTTGGTAAAGGTATAAATACGATACCATTAGTTTCACAATAAGGATCATCGCTATGCGAAAATATTTCTACCAAACTAATTACTTTTCCGGTACCATAATTTTTTTTTCGGCGCGCATAGTTTAATACCAGCAAGTAATTATTATTAAACACACCTGTTGCTTCTTCTTTATTAGCATATCCTTTGATACTTTCAAATAATATCAGGCTGGTTAAGGCCAGTGTACCTTTAGTATATTTTTTATTACTACATTTAAGCTGGTAATGAAACCATATTCTTTTTGATGTAGGATCCTTTATTTCATGAATGCAATTATTCAAATCAATATCAATATAATTATAGCCGGCAAGGGCCCTGTTCACGAGATCGTCTTTAACCGTTATTGGATTAGATTGAATTTGAGAGGGATAATAAGCTATCAAATTATCTTTATCAACCAGTTTATAAATATAATTTTCACCGGGATTTAACCTGTTGCTATCAAGTAATTGTTTAAAATCCGCATCAGCAGCATTGTATATTTTTTGAAACAATTCTTTTTTAAAATTCAATAGTTGGTTGGCCTTATCAGCATCCTTTCTATCGGGATGTTCAATTTGTGCGACCATTTTTATACCGGCATCTTTTTTTTCAAGCAGCAGCAGCAAATTATTTTCCTGCAATGAAGCTGTCACATCCATGATATTAGCATAAAAATCGACAGCGCTTTTTGTAGCTGCTGTTTCATCCATATAATTTCCTGCGCTTACATAATCAATCGTATTGCCCGACAGATCTTGTGACCGGTATTTAAATTCCCATTTATCAGCGATAGCATTAGTTGGACTGATCTTATACGTGTACGTATTTATTTCTGCGACAATTTCATTTATTTTATTGGCAGCTTCTTCCTGTTCCTTGTAGTCTATAAAATAAGTAGCTATTTTATCTTCGCCATTTTTAATTATAATTGCCCAATTATCAGTCTGCTTATTTTTTTCAAGTATATAATTTTTAAAAGTAACCATCAATATCAATAGCCGCTGGTAATCTTCCTGTGCAAGTTTTTTATTGTCGTATTCTTTTATTGAATTGAACTGTATGGTGGTAATTTTATTATAAACCGAAAAAATAATTTTCTCAATTTTCAAATACGGCTTGGTCCTGTAATTTGGAACAAATTGTTTTTCATCCATAAATACAAATGGAAATTCTTCTGTTGATACCGGTAACAAGCTATCCAGCTTTATATTTTTATTAACCCGGATAAATTCCTTTTCATTATTTAGGTAAGCCGACAGTTTATTTTTAATATTGTCAGCATAGGAAATAGCCTTCTCTTTTTGAGCAAAGTGATCAATACTTTCTGCAAGAAGATTGCCTGCATGATCGGTAAAAAAAATCTTGTAAATATAATTACTGATGAATACGATTTGTTTGCTGTCGGGCTTAAAATTAAATACGCCAACCAGTATATTGCTAAAGTCAATGGCGGCTTGCTCGTTGGCAAATATTTGCTGGTTGGCATATATATTTCCATAATCATCCTTGATGTATACCTCCCATTTATCTTCGTGCGGTATAAATTGCTCCTGAAATTGCGGTGTATTTAATTTTTTATAAATAGATTGAAAAGATGCAAGTGCTTCTGCACGACTGGCAACTTTATCTTTTACTGCAAAGGCCTGGTTAAAAAAAATAACAGATAGTTTATATAATTCATCTGCCTTTTCTACTACAAAATTGCATAAAGAGTGGCGTTTCCAGTTTTCAATTCCTGCCAGCGCTTTAAATCTTTTTTCAAATCCGGAAATATTTTCATTACCCCATTTACTTTTCAGGTAATCGTATCCCTTACCCCTGTTACTGCTGATATCAT
>JAYTHI010000234.1:0-30360 GCA_043732685.1 Ferruginibacter sp.
CTGATTGGGATACTGCACTTGCCTATTGGAAAACACTTAAAACCGATGCTGGTGCTATCTTTGATAAGGAATATACTTTTGATGCTACTGATATTGAACCCATGATAACCTATGGTACCAATCCGGGAATGGGAATGGGTATTTCCCGCTCAATACCTTTAGCAGCCGATTTAAAAGGCGGCGCTTCAACCTATGATAAGTCGCTAAAATATATGGGCTTTGCCGAAGAAGACCAGATGATTGGTAAAAAGGTTGATTTTGTTTTTATAGGAAGTTGTACCAATGGCCGCATTGAAGATTTCAGGGCCTTTGCCTCCATTGTGAAAGGTCGTAAAAAAGCCGAACACGTTACGGCATGGGTAGTTCCGGGCTCTCATATAGTTGAACAACAAATTAAAGAAGAAGGTATTTTAGATATTTTAACCGAAGCCGGTTTTTTATTGCGTCAACCAGGTTGCTCTGCATGCCTTGCTATGAATGACGATAAAGTGCCTGCAGGAAAATATGCGGTAAGTACGAGTAACAGAAATTTTGAAGGCAGACAAGGACCCGGCAGCCGAACTTTATTGGCTAGTCCCCTGGTTGCTGCTGCTGCTGCCGTTACAGGTTTTGTAACCGATCCGAGAGATTTGATGTAAAATTATTTCAGCTCAAAAAAATATTAATTTACTACTTTACAATTCAACATAAAAATGGCTTACGATAAATTTACTGTCTTAAAAAGTACCGCAGTTCCCTTACCAATTGAAAACGTAGATACCGACCAGATTATTCCTGCACGGTTTTTAAAAGCTACTACACGCGTAGGTTTTGGCGATAATTTATTTAGAGATTGGCGGTATAATAATGATGATACCCCTAAACAGGATTTTATTTTAAATAACCCTATCTACTTCGGTAAAATTTTAGTTGGCGGTACAAATTTTGGCAGCGGCAGTAGTCGCGAGCATGCTGCCTGGGCTATTTACGATTACGGTTTCAGGTGTGTGGTGTCCAGTTTTTTTGCAGATATTTTTAGAGGTAATTGTATTAATGTCGGTATTTTACCGGTTCAGGTTAGTGCGGCTTATTTAGCAAAAATGTTTACGTCCATCGAAGCAGATCCAAAGGCCTCCTTTGAAGTTGACCTTCAAACGCAAACCATTATAAACAGTTCTACAGGAGAGGTAGAGTCTTTCGACATCAACGGTTATAAAAAGAATAACCTGTTGAATGGTTTTGATGATATTGATTATTTGCAGGCCATGGGTGCAGAAATTGCTGCCTTTGCAGCTACAAAATCTTAATCAATTTCTTTAAAATTCCCCTTATTCAAAACTGTTCAAATTCCCTGTCAAATAAACTATACGCTTTTATCAATTGAAAAAATTACAACGCCATATTGAAATAATGGATACTACGCTTCGGGATGGTGAACAAACCAGCGGTGTATCCTTTTCTTCTTCCGAAAAACTCACTATTGCTCAATATTTGTTGACCGAAGTTAAAGTTGACAGAATTGAAATTGCTTCAGCAAGAGTTTCTGCCGGAGAACTGGAAGCCGTGAAAAAAATAACCGCCTGGGCAAAATTAAATGACTGTCTCAATAAAGTAGAAGTACTAACTTTTGTTGATGGCGAAACTTCAGTTCAATGGATGTTGGAAGCGGGTGCAACGGTAATGAACCTGCTAACTAAAGGATCATTAAATCACCTTACATACCAACTTAAAAAAAAGCCCGAAGCGCACTTTGAAGATATTGCTGCCGTTTTAAGCCTGGCGACAAAAAATAATTTACAATGTAATATTTATTTAGAAGATTGGAGTAACGGTATGCGCAACTCAAAAGAATATGTATTGCAATACCTCGATTTTTTACAAGACCAGCCCATTAAACGTGTGTTGCTTCCTGATACCCTTGGTGTTTTAATACCTTCTGAAACATTTATTTATATTGATGAATTGGTAAAGCGTTATCCAAAATTGCATTTTGATTTTCATGCACACAATGATTATGATTTGGGAACTGCCAATGTGTTGGAAGCGGTAAAAGCCGGTGCTCATGGTTTGCACCTTACTGTAAATGGTATGGGCGAAAGGGCAGGCAACGCGCCATTAGCAAGTGCCATTGCAGTTTTGAACGATTTTATGCCGGAGATAAAAACCAATATTGCAGAAAAATCTTTGTACACCGTTAGTAAATTGGTAGAAGCTTTTTCTGGTTTTCGAATAGCCGCTAACAAACCCGTAGTGGGCGAAAATGTATTTACTCAAACAGCAGGTATCCATGCGGATGGGGACAAAAAAAATAACCTTTACCACAACGATCTTATGCCGGAACGTTTTGGCCGGCAGCGTAAATATGCCTTGGGTAAAACAAGTGGTAAAGCCAATATCGATAATAATTTACAGCAATTGGGCATACAATTATCTGAAGAAGATCTTAAAAAAGTTACCCAGCGCGTTATTGAATTAGGAGATAGAAAAGAGATGGTAACGCAGGCTGATTTGCCCTACATTATCTCGGATGTATTGGACAGCAATAGTATTGTTCAAAAGGTTTTATTGAAAGATTATGTGCTTACCCATTCGAAAAATTTAAGGCCCTCCGTTACCTTACATATTGCTATCGATGGCGAATTGTACCAGGAGCATGCGCAGGGCGATGGGCAGTACGATGCATTTGTAAATGCCTTAAAAAAAATATACAAACAAAAGAAGATTGAACTGCCCGCATTGGTAGATTATACCGTACGCATACCGCCGGGCGGAAAATCGGATGCGCTTTGCGAAACCATTATTACCTGGCTCCAAAATGGAAAAGAATTTAAGACCCGTGGCCTGGATAGTGACCAGACAGTGGCTGCCATTAAAGCCACAGAAAAAATGCTCAACATAATTTAAGCGCAGTTACTCCTTTAAAAATATTCCTGATAAATAAAATAGAAATGGCAAAAAAACACATCCTCATTGTTCCCGGTGATGGAATAGGACAAGAAGTTACCCTGGTTGGTAAAAAAGTTTTAGATAAGATAGCAGCAAAATTTAACCATCAGTTTACTTATGATGAAGCGCTGATCGGGCATGTTGCCATTGAAGCAACAGGCAATCCTTTGCCGGATGAATCTTTAGAAAAAATGCGCAAAGCTGATGCGGTACTTTTTGGAGCAGTAGGTCATCCTAAATACGATAATGACCCCAGTGCTAAAGTTAGACCGGAGCAGGGTTTATTGAGAATGAGGAAAGAATTAGGATTGTATGCCAACCTTCGTCCTATAAAATTATTTGATGAATTATTAGGAGCATCCAGCATTAAGCCTGAAATTTTAAAAGGCGCGGATATTTTATTTTTTCGCGAGCTGACCGGTGATATTTACTTTGGGGAAAAGGGTAGAAAAAATAATGGTGATACCGCTTATGATGTCGCTGAATACAGCAGATTCGAAGTGCAGCGTATTGGACGCAAAGCTTTTGAAGCGGCACGTACCCGTCGTAAAAAATTATGTTCGGTTGATAAAGCAAATGTTTTGGAGACAAGCCGTTTGTGGAGAGAAGAAATTCAAAAATTAGCGTTGGAATATCCTGATGTGGAAGTGGAGCACCAATTTGTTGATTCAACTGCAATGATGCTGATAAAAGATCCGCGCCGCTTTGATGTGGTAGTTACCGCTAATTTATTCGGCGATATTTTAACAGACGAAGCCTCTCAAATTGCAGGTTCAATGGGCATGTTGGCCTCGGCTTCAATTGGTGATGGTACGGGAGTGTACGAACCTATCCATGGTTCTGCGCATGATATTACCGGTAAAGGAATCGCAAATCCATTGGCATCTATTTTATCTGCTGCCCTGTTATTGGATATTTCATTTGGGATGAAAGAAGAATCCGAACTGGTGATTTCAGCGGTGGATAAAGTTTTAAAAGAAGGTTTCCGCACAATGGATATTGCCGATTCAACCACGGCAATCGATAAAATTTTAGGTACGGCTGCTATGGGCGAAGCGGTATTAAAATTTTTATAATTATATAAACATCATCAATAAATAGGCCCTGCAGCAATGTCGGGCTTTTTTATGTGCGCCATCTTCCATTTTATTTCATCCATATCGATTGAAATTCAAGTTTTCAAAATTGGCTGTTATAATTATTGTGGGTAATTGATTTTTTAAACCATATTAATTTAAGGAACCTATTGTAATATAAGTGCCTAAGACCTGAGATCCACCATTAACCAACAGCATTTATGCTTTTGTTTTAAATGTTCGTATTTGTTGATTGTAATTATATTCGAGCCCAAAAAAAACGCCTGATTATTTTTCTTATCAAAATAATAAAATTTTATTGGATTAGGTAGATAATTCGTATAAGCAGTATAGCCTGAGCTGTATAACTTTTAGATACTATAAAAGTGTACATCAGGCATTTTGATTCGCAGACTTATTTGTGCTTAGTTTGTATATTTTACCAATGCAAATTATACATTTTCAATAAATGATGCCCTTCGCAGACTGCCTTTAAAAACACCGGTAATTGCATAATCCGCCTCATTGGGTTCGGTCTGCCTTGGGGCGGATTCAATAAAAAATACGCAGCTTATTTTTTTTGAAAGAAGCCAATGGAGCGGCGTTGCAGTTACGCAGCCCGCTGGCTGTGGAGGCGAAGGGTATGAAGCAAAAAACTGGTGCTGAATTCAAAAAATACGACGCATAAATTATAAGGCTTAAGAAATAGTTGCGTTTTTGAAGGTTAACTAAGCTTACTTAATGACAGGTATGTTTTTTAAAGCGCTACATTTAAAAAGATAAAAAACAGCTTAAATAGCATGTTTGCGAATAATCTACCTAATCCTAAAATTTCATTTACGGTAAGTTGTAAATCAAATCTAATAAATACCTGCATAAAGACTACCTTTATTTATCCAATAATTCCTTTTGGTTGCTAATTTTGCCAATCGCAGGGAAACTTTCAAAACCTAAAATTTTTTTTATGTATACTTATATTTGGAACAAATACTTGCCTGTTATTAGGATTTTATTAAAGAAGTCAGCTACTGGAGATCAATTACTTAGCTTAAATCGTGAAGATTTTGAAAGAGCGGGAACAGGCAGAAAAGCAGGATATAAATTTGTAATTGCATTTACAGATGGTAAAGTTAGCAATGTAATTAGTGGTAGTGATTTGGCCAGTCACCTTGCTAGTGCCATGCTGGAAGATGCTCCTACAAAAGCAGTTTTAATGACCGGGCAGTTTGAAGTGATTCTTAATACAAAATTTCAGATTACCATTAAAAATACTTCACCACAACCAATTGCAGCTGCCGTAGAAGCTTCGGTTGAATCTTAAAAAAGCTTGAGCCACCAATTAAAATCATTTTAAATTAATTAATTCAAATTTTGAAGTTTACAGATTTTGGTTTCGACGAAAGATTGATAGAAGGCATCGAAGCTTCAGGTTACAATGACGCAACTCCAGTTCAGGAACAAGTTATCCCATTAGTTTTAGCCGGTAAAGATGTTATTGCCAGTGCCCAAACTGGTACAGGTAAAACTGCCGCTTTTTTATTGCCCCTGATCAATAATATTATTACGAGTCCGCTCAACCATCACAGTATTACTGCCCTTGTAATTGTACCTACACGCGAGTTGGCCATTCAAATTGCTCAGCATATGGAAGGGCTTAGTTATTTTACCTCAGTTAGTTCCATCGCTGTTTATGGTGGTGGGGATGGTAATGCATTTATTCAGGAAAAGAAGGCTTTAAGTGTGGGTGCAGATGTAGTTATTTGTACGCCCGGTAAAATGCTGGCGCATATTAATATGGGCTATGTAAAATTTCAAGGTTTAAAATATTTAATTTTAGATGAGGCAGATCGTATGCTCGATATGGGTTTTTACGATGATATCATGCGCATTATTGGCGCCTTGCCCGCTAAAAGGCAAAACCTTCTTTTTTCTGCCACCATGCCGCAAAAAATTAGGGAAATGGCGCGAAGAATACTTCACCAGCCCGAAGAAATAAATATTTCCATTAGTAAGCCGAACGAAAAAATTATTCAACTGGCTTATGTGGTATACGATACTCAAAAAATACCGCTTGTAAAATACCTCTTATTACAAAAAACTTTCTCCTCCGTTTTAATATTCTGCAGCAGTAAAAACAGTGTAAAGGAATTAAATCGCGAACTTAAAAAGACAGGTTTGCCCGTAGATGAAATACATAGCGACCTTGAACAGGATAAAAGAGAAGAAGTTTTAATGCATTTTAAAAGCGGCCGACTTCAAATTTTAGTTGCTACCGACATTTTGAGCCGGGGTATTGATATTGATAATATTGGCTTGGTTTTAAATTATGATGTACCACATGATGGCGAAGATTATGTGCACCGGATAGGACGTACAGCCCGCGCTGCTGCAGATGGTACCGCGATTACCTTTATTAGTGTTAAAGAACAACGCAAGTTTGGTTCCATTGAAAAATTACTGGGCAAATCCGTTCCTAAGGCCATTGTTCCCGAGCAATTTGGCGAAGCTCCTTTGTACAATCCAACTGCTTCTGTATCACGGGACGGTGGGGGCAAAGGAAGGGGTAAAAAACCCATGCGTTTTAGCAGAGACAAAAGAGATAACGCGCCACGAAAAAATCCATAAATTTGAGGTAGTATGAATTTGCTGAACTTATATAATTGCATTGAAATTACAATGTGATTGTAGTATTTATCTGTATTAATTAATTATTTTAAAAGCAATATTTTTAATAATTTGTTTAATCTCTTTTCTACAAAATAGTACAATATTCTTTAAAACTATTCTCCGAAAAAATTTAAATTTTCCTTAAACTGTACCTTCAAGAAATTGTAGAAGGTGGCTAAAATGTGTTATAAAAAAGTTGTCGGGATAAAAATCCAGCCCCACTTTTTTATTCACTACCCTATTAACCGCACTTGCCTAAACCTATAAGGTTTTAAAAACCTTATAGGTTTAGCAAAACTACACCGCACCTGCCCAAACCTTTAAAGTTATAAAAACCTTATAGGTTTTGCAAAACTACACCGTACCTGCCCAAACCTATAAGGTTTTAAAAACCTTATAGGTTTTACAAAACTACACTGCACCTGCCCAAACGTATAAGGTTTTAAAAACCTTATACGTTTTGCAAAAAAGCTTACGCCGATGAAAAACGATGCCCGAAAACGAACGATTGCCTTTCAGCTAAAGATGAATTATTAAAATCATAAATGATAAACACATTGTAAGTCCATAAAATGTTTACTGGAGGGGTTATTTATTGCTACGGCGAAGTTGCTTATGTAAATCTATAAAGTTTTAAAATCCTTATAGGTGTTGTACATTTGGTTCCGTAAATGAATTACCTATGTCACCGTATCATCAACCCCTTATGCCCGACGAATCGTATCATCTGTTTTCACGAGCAGTAGGCAACGAAAAGTTATTTTTATCTTCCGAAAATTATTTATTTTTTCTCAGAAAGTTAAAACAACATACCGCTAATGTGTGTCAATTGTATTATTATTCGCTGCTTCCCAATCATTTTCATCTGTTAGTAAAAATAAACGATTGCGAAACCATAATTAAAAATTTTGAAGTAGTAAAAAAGAAAGCTTATTTACCGCTGAAGCATAACCTTTCAGATTTCATTATGGAGCGCTTTAGTAATTTTTTTAAATAGTTATACCAAGGCTATAAATAAAAGGTACAATCGAAAAGGGGCGTTGTTTATAGACTACCTAAAGCGAAGTAAAGTAAATGTGCAGAGCGACTTTTCGACTTTTATTTGGTATATCCACAAAAATGCAATCCACCATCAAATAACTAAAACAATTGGGCAATGGCAATATGACAGCTATTTCTCCATATTAAGTAAAGCGCCTACAGCTTTATTACGAACCGAAATAATAGAATGGTTCGGTTCCATTGAGGAGTTCATTAAATTTCACGATCAACCAATAATCGTAAAACCATCAGGATTTTAAATTTAAGCTTAAAAATTTAAAAAACCAGATAGGTTCCTACAAATTATGGCTTAGGTAGAATATTCGTCAACCTACTATTCTATCAATTTTATAATTAATTAATTTATGCCGTTTAATAAACAAATTTGGTATTGGGAAGCCATTGATATCAATATAAATTGTTTGTTTGCTTGGCTATAATTTATAAAGCGCGTTTTTTGAAATCTAATGCCCTATTTTTTTCCTGTCCTTATTCTCCCTGGCTTGGGCTACCTCTGAATGCAGCGCCGCTTATACCTTTTTATTCTTTGTTTACTTATCAGCAAACCATATGCTTTTTAATTTATTTTAATTTGTTTGAACTGGTTAAACCCAAGTAAAAACAATTACTGCAATAAGTTATATTTGTAAAAACATCGCACTATTTCAGCTTCCAACCATATATTAGCCAGCCCTATTGAATACCTCAAGGGGGTTGGTCCTCTAAAAGCAGATCTTCTTAAAAAAGAATTACAAATTTTTACTTTTAAAGATTTGCTGGAATATTATCCATTCAGACATATAGATAAAACAAAAATTGATAAAGTAGCTGCATTGGACGCTTCATTAGAATATGCCCAGGTGGTTGGCCGTATTACCGGAATGGAAATTTTAGGCGAAAACCGGGGTAAGCGTTTAATTGCTTTTTTGCAGGATGATACTGGTGAAATTGAACTCACCTGGTTTCAAGGTATCAATTGGGTTGAAAAACAATTGATTGTTGGGCATACCTATCTTGTATTTGGTAAGCTTGGTTTCTTTATGAATAAAGTTCAAATAAACCATCCTGAAATTGAACCTTATATAGCAGCAAATGCCGGGACAAAAAAATACCTGGAACCTGTCTATTCCTCCACCGAAAAATTAAAAAGCCGGGGCTTAAATGGGCGGTTATTTGCAAAACTCAGTTACGCCTTATTGCAACAATTATCAGCCGGCGACCTGCCCGAAATATTGCCTGAAAAAATTCTAAAACAATACCGTTTTATCAGCCGGTGGGATGCTTTTTGCCATATTCATTTTCCCGCTTCAGAAGAATTATATGCCCATGCATTGCGCCGGTTAAAATTTGATGAATTATTTTATGCGCAACTTCGTCTGGGTCTAATCAGAACCACCAGGCATCGTTTTAGTAAGGGCTGGCAATTTAATGCAGTAGGCGATCTCTTCACTAATTTTTATACCAATCACCTTCCGTTTAGTTTGACCAATGCCCAAAAAAGAGTACTAAAAGAAATAAGGAAAGATACCGCAACGGGTAAGCAAATGAACCGGCTTTTACAAGGTGATGTTGGCAGTGGTAAAACAATTGTAGCCCTGCTATGCATGTTGATAGCAGCCGGTAACCGGCGCCCCGAAGATGGTCAGCCTTTTCAAAGCGTAATAATGGCACCTACCGAAATTTTAGCCCGGCAACATTATAATACCATCTCGGATTTAGTTAAAGATTTACCCGTGGTTGTAAAATTGCTGACCGGCTCCGTAAAAACTAAAGAAAGGCGGGAAATCTTTAAGGCCTGCGAAGAGGGAACCTTAACCATACTAATTGGAACACATGCCGTAATTGAGGATAAAGTAATTTTTAAAAACCTGGGCTTTGCAGTAATTGATGAACAGCATAAATTTGGTGTGGCTCAAAGAGCAAGGTTATGGAGTAAAAATACTTTACCGCCGCATGTTTTAGTAATGACGGCCACACCCATCCCCCGAACATTGGCATTAACTGCTTATGGCGATTTAGACTATAGTGTAATTGACGAATTACCACCCGGAAGGCAACCTATTGCAACGGTACATCGTTTCGAAAATAAACGGCCGATGGTTATGGATTTTATCCGGGAAGAAATCGCAAAAGGCAGGCAGGCTTATATAGTTTATCCACTTATTGAGGAATCGGCCAAAATGGACTACGAAAATTTGCTGAAAGGTTTTGAAGAAGTGAAATCATTTTTTCCGGAACCTAAATATTGGATAAGCATGGTGCATGGAAAACAACCATCCGAACAAAAAAATACAAACATGCAAAGGTTTGTAAGCGGGGATACCAATATTATGGTAAGTACCACGGTTATTGAAGTTGGTGTAAATGTACCCAACGCTACCATAATGGTAATAGAGAGTTCAGAAAAATTCGGACTATCCCAACTCCATCAATTGCGGGGAAGGGTAGGACGGGGGAGTGATAAAAGTTTTTGTATTTTATTGACCGGGAATAAAGTTTCTGCAGATGCGCGGGAAAGGCTTAAAATATTATGCGCCACCAATGATGGATTTAAAGTAGCAGAAAAAGACCTGGATATTCGGGGTCCGGGCGATATTGAAGGAACAAAACAAAGTGGCCTATTAAACTTTAAACTGGCAAGCATAGTCAATGATAGGGTAATGTTGGAAGTGGCTAAAAATGAGGCTCAATTTATTTTGGATAATGACCCTGATTTATTGTTGGCAGAAAATTTGCCCGTTAAAAATCATCTGCAAGTGCAAAAAGGTAAAACAGTATGGAGTAAAATTTCGTAATTTTTATGATATATAAAATTTTACATTTTGAACAAATTATTTGAAAATGGTGTTTTTTATATGATAGTTTTTTCGGATTTGAAAAGTATCAAATATTAAAAACATTATTTTTTATGACCTTTGTAGAAATTTATAAATAGTGTTTTTAGTTGTTTTTTAATACTTTACGTGCTAATGTGTTGATTGGACGTTTAAATCAAATAAAGAAAGCTTTTGTAGCGGGTTTTAATTGATTTTTTATGTTTTATTTCATTGTTGTTTCTTGTTAAAATTTTGTAAATTGTAAAAAATACCTCTTTTGAATTCTATTACAAAAATAATTTTACGGTATGTTTTTTTTCTGCCTTTGTTTTTAGGTAGTTCTATTGTTTTGGCGCAGCTGCAGTTTATTGAAAACAAGGGGCAGTGGGAAAAGCAGGTTAATTTTAAAGCAGATATTAATTCCGGTGCCTTTTTTCTTCAAACCAAAGGATTTACAGTTGTTCTTCACAATACAGATGATCTCCAAAATTTTGCAGCGCACATGCATGGTAAGGAATCAGTTGATTCCATCAAAATTCATATTGGTGCAGGATCTTCAAAAGAAAACCTTGCTGCACTTTCTAATAAACCTCCGCTTCCTTCCTCCGATGGATACACCATTCGGTCCCATGCCTACAGGGTTAGTTTTTCCGGGGCATCAGACAAAGTGCTTGCCCAACCCGACAAAGCGTTAAATACCTACAATAATTATTTTATGGGTAATGATAAAACTAAATGGGAGGGAAATTGTAAAATTTATCAGGGTATTACCTATAAAAATATGTATCCTAATATTGACGTTCGCTATTATACTGATGCCGGAACTTTAAAATATGATATCATTGTTCATCCCGGTGGTAAAATAGAAGATATTGCTTTAAATTATGATGGGGTTGATAAACTTCAAATTAAAAATAAGGAACTGGTAATTGGAACCTCTGTGGGCGATGTAAAAGAATTATATCCATATACTTACCAGGTTTCCAACACAGGGCGTTCTACCCTGGATTGTAAATATGTTGTTAAAGGCAATACAGTAAAATTTAAGGTTGGCGATTATGATCCGGCAGCAACAATTATTATTGATCCAACCTTAATATTTGCCTCTTTCACAGGCAGTACCACAGATAATTGGGGATATACTGCAACCCCCGGACCTGATGGGAGTTTTTTTGCGGGGGGTATTTCTTTTGGAACCGGATATCCTACAAGCACCGGTGCATTTGACACCAAATATAATGGAGGAGGTCAGGAGGATGCAAACGGGCCCTATGATATTGCGATCATTAAATTATCACCCAACGGCGTTAATCGAATATATGCTACCTATCTTGGTGGAGCTACTGGTAACGAGCAGCCACACAGTATGATCTGTGATGGTGCAGGTAACCTTATTGTTGCAGGTAGAACCAGTTCTTCAGATTTTCCTGTTACGTTAAATTTAGTAACCAAAGCTGGTGGCACCGATATTTTTGTAACTAAATTTAATGCCTCAGGATCGGCCTTGATTGGTTCGGTTAAAATTGGTGGTAGCGCAGATGATGGCGTAAATATTAAGGGTAAATATTCGCCTTTACCGCCCGATGCTGCCCCGCAAACTGATGGAGCATTTGAAACCCGTAGAAATTATGGTGATGATGCCCGAAGCGAGGTTATATTAGATGGTGGCGGAAATGTAATTTTAGCCTCCTGTACGCAATCAATTGATTTTCCGGTTACCGCAGGCGCTTTGCAACCGGTTTTTGGTGGCGGCCGACAAGATGGTGTTATTTTGAAATTTGCACCAAATCTTGATGGCTTACTATTTAGTACCTACTTTGGTGGTAAAGGAAGTGATGCCTGCTTCGTAGTTTCCATAAACCCTGCAACAGGCAATCTTTATATTGGAGGGGCAACTACCAGTACTGACTTACCCGGAACTATTGACGGAACATATCCTGATGCTGCAATTGGTGTTACAAACCATGGAGGTGCCACAGATGGATTTATTACTGAAATTACACCTAATGCGGCTTCACTTATTAAAACAGTGTACGCTGGTACAAGTGGCAATGATATGTTGTATGGTATCCAGTTTGATAAATATGGATTTCCTTATATTATGGGTGCCACCACGGGTGCCTGGCCTATTAAAAATGCAACATTCAATAACCCGGGTGCCAAGCAATTTATAGCAAAACTTTTGCCCGACCTTTCGGCCTTTGTGTATTCAACCACTTATGGTACCAATTCTTTGAATCCAAATATATCGCCAGTTGCCTTTTTAGTAGACAGATGTCAGAATGTGTATGTTTCAGGATGGGGTGGTAAATTTAATGCCGACCGCCAATATCCCTGCGCCGGTACAAGGGGAATGCCTGTAACTGGTAATGCAATTAAAGCCAATACAGATGGGGGAGATTTTTACTTTTTTGTGCTTGAAAAAAATGCAACCAGCCAACTGTTTGGGAGCTTTTTTGGTCAGACAGGTGGCTTTGATGACCATGTAGATGGTGGTACCAGCAGGTTTGATGCAAATGGAATAATTTATCAGGCCATTTGCGCCAATTGCGGCGGACCCCGTAATGCAGGATTTTTTCCTACAACACCTGGGGTATGGGCATCAACCAACGGATCATCAAATTGTAATGAGGCCGCTGTTAAAATTGAAATGAATTTTGGCGGTATTGGAGCTTCCGTTAAATCTACTATAAATGGTGTTGTGGATACCATTGGTTGTGTACCCTTAACCATAACATTTACCGATACACTTGCCAAAGGAAAAATGTATATATGGGATTACGGCGATGTTTACAGTCCTAAAAAGGATACCACCTTTGCTCCTGCTAATTTTACTTCTCACATTTACACCCATGTAGGTCTGTATAAAATGATGTTGGTTTCTATAGATTCCACCACCTGCAATGTTTCTGATACAGCATTTACCAATGTTAAAGTAGGCAATAACCAGGTAACCCCAAACTTTATTGCATCAAAAGTTCCACCCTGCACCAATTTATCTTATAATTTTTCAAATACAACCACAGCGGTTATTCCTAAATATACTTCTAAAAGTTTTATTTGGGATTTTGGTGATGGCACACCTGCTGTTACAGCTGGTTTCAACGACGTTCAACATACTTATGCCTCCGTTGGAACCTATAATGTAAAATTAGTTGTTGATGATACTAGTTTTTGCAATTCGCCGGATTCCGTTATTAAACAGGTGCGACTTGCGATTACCGTAAAAGCACAATTTGAAACACCTTTAAAAGGCTGCCGGCCTTATTTGGCTAATTTTAAAAATACCTCCATGGGTGGTACCGATTTTAAATGGGATTTTGGTGATGGAACTACTTCAACTGATGTTGACCCAACGCATACTTTTAACAATGCAGGGAGTTTTACAGTTAAATTATTGGCAAATGATGCCTCTACCTGTAATTTGGTTGACTCAACCTCTATCGTAATTCAGGTATATGAAATCCCGGCTGCCGGCTTTACAGCAAATCCTAATCCCGGGCCTGCAAACACACCAACTCAATTTACCAATTTATCAACCGGCGCAAATACTTTTCTATGGGATTTTGGTGACGGTCAAACGTCAACTGATATCAATCCTGTTTATCAGTTTACCAGTACCGGAACTTTTAAAGTTTGTTTAAAGGCCATTAATCCTGCCGGATGTTTTGATACTTTTTGTTTTGCTGTAAAGGCTATTATTGTTCCTTTATTAGATGTGCCCAATGCATTTACACCGGGCAGGTTTGGTAAAAACGGTATTGTTAGAGTGGAAGGTTTTGGAATAGGTAAAATGAATTGGAAAATCTATAATCGTTGGGGACAAGCAGTATTTTCAGCAACAAATAAAAGTGAAGGTTGGGATGGCACTTTTAAAGGAGTTTTGCAACCATTGGATGTGTATACCTATACTTTGGATGTAGAGTTTACGGATGGGAAAAAATATAGAAAAACAGGCGACATAACATTGTTAAGATAAATGGAGGCGTTAATTTGAAAACTAAAGTAAATATATTTTTATTGCCATTCCTTTTGGGGTTTGTACAATTTGTGCAAAGTCAGGATTTACATTTCTCACAATTTTTTAATAATCCACTTACGGTCAATCCTGCCAACACAGGTTTTATCCCGGATGCGGATTATAGATTGGGTGCAAGTTACCGATCGCAATATTCAAATATTATGGCCGATCCGTACAAGACCATTAGTATTTATGGAGATGCACAAGTTTTGCGCAATCAAATTCAAAACGGCTGGTTAGGTTTGGGTGGTTTTATATTAAGTGATGTAGCAGGTACGGGAAGTTTAAGGTCTACCAAAGTATATGGATCACTTGCTTACCATCAAATGTTGGGTAACAGTAGTTTGCTTACCGCCGGCTTTAATGCTGGTTGGGCAAATAAAAGAATTGATCAGAGTAAATTAAAATTTCCTGACCAGTTTGACGGTAAGTTTTTTGATGGAAACACGCCCACATCAGTTGTGCTTACCAATAATAACGTTAGTTATTTTGATTTGCAGGCAGGTTTGAATTACGCCTATTTCCCTAATGAAAATGTGTATTTAAATTTTGGCTATTCTATTCAGCATGTAAACAGACCTAAGGAAACATTTTTTGGTGATAATACAGAAAGCGGACAAATTTCAATGCGGCATATTGGTTTTGTTAACGCACTTTTAAAAGTAAACGACCGGGTAATTATAAATCCAAATATATACTACACCAATCAGGCCAAAGCAAGTGAATTTATGTTGGGCCTAAATGCAAATTATAACCTTGCAGGAGAAGGCGGGCAAACTCAATTAATAGCCGGACTATATTACCGCAACGGGGATGCTCTTATACCAATGCTGGGCTTTGAGCTAAAGCAGGTGCGCTTTACTTTTAGTTATGATGCCACCACCTCTGCTTTAAAAAATTACAATAATATGCAGGGCGCATCAGAATTTAATGTTACTAAAAAAGGTTTCTACGATCAGGCAAACGGCGATACTAAACAGGTGCTTTGCCCAAGATTTTAAATGTTTTCCTTTTTTTATTTTTTACTAATTTTTTTGACGTTGAGTTATAATTGTAGTTGAAGTTATTTGACATAAAAAGGTTGTTTGATTATCTGAGGTTAAACAGCCACTTTTATTCATTGAGCGGCTTAATTTAATTATATATAAGATTGTCCGAGTAGAGGGTTGCAAATCATCAAGCAATCCAATTCTTTTAATTAGGAATTGATTAATTGGGAAGTTGAAATATAAATTTCCTAACAGGGTATAAAATTTTAAACGCCTTAACAGCTTCCTGGCAAAATACTTTTTTCATTGTATTTAATGGCATTGATTGAAACATTTATATTTTTTTGAACCAATACAGATTTTGGCATTTACCAAATTGGGATAATGGTGTTGGTTTCGCATATTTTCCTCAACTTCATCAAAATTTTTTAACATTTATTATTCTAAACAGTTTTAATCACCTGTTTTTCCCTCAGCTTTTTGACCGATTTTTGTGTAGCAACAGCCTTAAGTAAAGATTAAACATATATTAAAAAATGAAATTTAATTAAAACCGAATGAAAAAAATATTTTTTGTATTTTTCCTGACAGCACTTTCTATAACAATGTTTGCACAGGATGAGGCAGATGCCGGAGAAGAGAAAAAAACCGGATTCCAAAAAGAGAAATTGTTTACGGGGGGCGACCTGGTATTGTCTTTTTCCAATTACGGTACAACACTTGGCATTAGCCCCTATTTTGGCTATAGCGTAACAAAGTGGTTGGATGCCGCAGTAAAGTTTAATGTATTATATCAAAGTCAAACCGATGCTTATAACACAAAATATAAACAAACCAATTTTGGTCCGGGTGCTTTTGTTAGGTTATTTCCGGTTAACTTTTTATTTGCCCAGGTTCAATATGAGCATAATTTTATTAGTACAAAAGTTACTCCTCAGGGTAATGGAAGTTATAGAACCAAATATGATGTAAATAGTCTGTTGGTTGGGGCTGGTTATAGTGGTGGCAGGGGTGAAGGGAGCAATAGCTATTTTTATTTTTCCTTAATGTTCGATTTGGCCCAGTTACCCAACTCTCCCTATGTTGATGGAAATGGAAAGATGTTGCCCATAATAAGTGCAGGTTACAACATAGGCCTGTTTCAAGGTGGTGGCAGAAGGACACCAAGAAGTCATGAGCATTAAAAAAAAATACTTCAAAAAAAATTGAATAACAGGAAACTTATTCAATTTTTTTTGCCTTTTTTGTATTTTTAATGCTGCTGCATCCTTACCCGAATATTTGCTTTGGTTCGTTTACCACCGTAAATGATTTTTGTAAATCATGGTACAAAAAACCTTCTGAAAGCATCGTATTAATATGGTGCAAAAGGCCATCATAAAAACCTGCTGAATTTAATATAAATATAGGTTTATCGTGTATACTTAATTGGTTCCAGGTAAGCATTTCAAATAATTCATCCAGTGTGCCATACCCCCCGGGTAATATTACTGCGGCATCACATTTTTCATATAACATGCGTTTTCTGATGTGCATGGTTTCCACAACAATAAGTTCTGTAATGCCTTCATGCTGGTGTTCAATACCCGTTAATAACTCCGGAATAATACCAATTACCTTTCCATTTTTTTCTAACACTGCATTGGCAATGGCAGCCATTATACCTTTGTTTCCGCCTCCATAAATTAGCGTAATGTCTTTTTGTGCTAATAAGTAACCTAATTCCTGCGCATGCTGTGCAAATAGAGTATTAGTACCGGTTTTACTGCCGCAAAAAACGGCTATGGATCCAAATTTCATAAGTTTGTATTTATTGAAACAATCAAAATTAGTTTTACATCCGCTAAAGTAGTAGGTTTATTTTTTAATTAATTTGCGTTATGGCTCCGTTCACACTCTTATATTTTGTAATTGGCTACTTTTTGCTGTTATTTTTGGTAGCCTGGTACACCAGCAGACATGCTAACAACGATTCTTTTTTTATTGGAAACCGCAACAGCAACTGGATGCTGGTGGCTTTTGGTATGATCGGTACTTCTTTAAGCGGCGTAACTTTTGTAAGCGTGCCGGGTAGTGTTGGCAATATTGGTAAAGTAGGTTTAATGCCCAATGCTCTGGGGTATTTTCAGGTTGTAATCGGTTATTTTTTAGGTTATATAGTAGTGGCATACGTTTTATTACCCTTGTATTACAAACTCAATTTAACCTCCATTTACAATTATTTAAAACAACGCTTTGGAAACTGGGCCTATAAAACCGGTGCATCTTTTTTTATTTTATCCCGCACAGTTGGTGCTACCGCCAGATTATACCTTGTAATAAATGTGCTGCACATTTTTATTTTGTCTAAGTTAAACATCCCCTTTTGGGTTTCGGTAGCAGTAGTGCTTATTATGATTTTACTATATACCTATAAAGGGGGCGTTAAAACAATTGTTTATACAGATACCTTGCAAACCACCCTGATGATACTGGGCCTGATTGTTTGTATTGGTTATATATTAACGCATTTAAATATATCTATTAAAGATGCGGTTAACGGAATGGAAGCCAAAAACCTGACTAAAATATTTAATTTCGATGTTAAAAGCAAAGGGTTTTTTATAAAGCAAATTATTGGCGGCGCCTTTATAACCATTGCTATGACGGGGCTTGATCAGGAGATGATGCAGAAAAATATCAGCGTAAAAAACCTTAAAGATTCTCAAAAGAATATGCTCAGTTTTAGCGTTGTACTGGTATTTGTAAACCTGTTATTTCTTTTGTTGGGCGGTTTATTATACCTCTATGCTTACAATAACGGGGCAAGTTTTAAAACCATTATGGTTGAGGGGCAACCTGTTTGGGCATTTGTACAGCATGGATTAAATATTACCGGCGACAATTTATTTCCATCTGTAGCATTAGGCTTGCTGCAAACCATGCCCGCTTTTATTTCTGTTATCTTTATAATCGCTTTGATATCCGCATTATTCCCGAGTGCAGATGGGGCACTTACAGCACTCACCTCCTCCTTTTGCATTGATATTTTAGGTATAAAGGAGCGGACAAATCTTTCAGAAAAACAAAAAATGACCATTCGCCATGCCGTTCACCTGGTTATGACCGCCATCTTTTTTTGCTGTATTTTAATTTTTAGAGAAATTAACAGCCGGTCTATTATTGATAAAATATTAGACCTTGCCGGCTACACCTATGGACCCTTACTGGGCTTATTTACCTTTGGTATTTTAACAAAACGCCGTTTACCCGATAGTTTCACCATCGCAATAATTGCAGTGGTTAGTCCTGTAATTTGTTACCTGCTGCAAATTAATGCGCCCCATCTTTTAAATGGATATGTAATCGGTATTGAGATACTGATAATAAATGGATTGTTAACTTTTACCGGTTTGTTAATCATATCAAAAAAAACAGTTCTTACTACAATATAACTTTTAGTTTTGTGCTATATTAAATGAAAATAAATTTCATTTTTAAACTAATGTCCACAATTAATTTAGTAACACAAATGGACCTTGTAAATAAAGAAGCCGAAGCATACGCTGTCAATATAACCTCTCGGGAAGCCGAACTTCCGGCTGCCATCAATGGGCATACCACTCAATATCACGCGCATGCACATATGTTGAGCGGACCGCTTCAGGGAAATTTTTTATCTATTTTAAGTTGTCTCTTACAACCAGAAAGAATTTTAGAGATTGGCACTTTTACCGGTTACAGCGCTTTATGTTTGGCCAAAGGTTTAAAACCACAAGGGATATTGCATACCATTGAATTAAGAGACGCAGATGCCGAAACCGCAAGAAATTATTTTCAACAATCTGATTATAAAGATAAAATTATATTGCATGTAGGTGACGCAAAAACTATATTGGAAAAGCTTAAAGAACCCTGGGATATTGTTTTTATTGATGCAGATAAAACAGGCTATCTGGACTACTACGAATTAATATTACCTGCTGTAAAACAAAATGGGCTTATCATTGCTGATAATGTTTTGTTTCATGGACAGGTGCTGGAAGAAAATATTAGTGGTAAAAATGCAATAGCCATCCATGCTTTTAATCAATATGTAAAAAACGATAAAAGGGTAGAGCAGGTGCTTTTAACAATACGCGATGGTCTATTGTTGATCAGAAAATTATAACGCAGGGTTAGTCCGACTGTTTTTCCGGTAGATAAAAAACATTAAGTGAAACAAGTGGAGATTCCTTGCTTAACCACAATAAATAAAACCTTTTTAAAAGAAAATAGCATTTGATATGGTACAAAAATTATTTCAACTATTGATAGTGACAGCTTTTGTTACTTTACCGGTTTCTGCCCAACAATTAACGCCGGAGCAATATGTTGAAAAATATAAAGACCTTGCCATAAAGGAAATGAAGCGGATGGGAGTACCGGCAGCAATTACACTTGCCCAAGGCTTATTGGAAACTGAAAATGGCAATAGTGATCTGGTGAAAAAATCAAACAATCACTTTGGTATAAAATGTAAAAGTTCCTGGACAGCCGAAGCCGTTACCCACGATGATGATGCACCTGGTGAATGCTTTAGAAGCTACAAAGATGCAGATGCCTCCTACAGGGATCATAGCAATTATTTGAGGGGGAACGACAGGTATGGATTTTTATTTACTTTAAATCCTGCAGACTATAAAGCCTGGGCCAGGGGTTTAAGAAAAGCAGGTTATGCTACCAATCCAAAATATCCTGAAATATTAATAAAAAATATTGAGCAATACAACCTGCAACAATATTCATTGGCTGCAGGGCAGGATATTCCTACATTTGAAAAAGCAACGCCGGAGGAAGCCAGAGAAGCGGCTGCTGTAAAATCAGGTACACAAAATTCATCATCAACAGGTTATTCAGGTAACGAAAATATTTCTGACCTGCATGCATCCTTGCAGACTATTAATGGCCATAAATGTTTTCTGGCTAAAAAAGGCACTTCTTTATTGGCTATTGCTACAGCATTTGAAGTTGACCTTATTAAATTATTAAACTACAATGATCTTGATAATGATGGGATACTTTCCGGTGACCAGCTTATATTTTTACAGCGAAAATCTAAAACAGGCGAGAAGGATTATTACTTTGTGCAGCAACAGGAAACCTTATATGATATTGCCCAAAAAAATGGTATTCAATTAAAATACTTATTGGCTTATAACCAATTAACAGACAAAGCAGTAGTTGAAGAAGGCTCAAAGCTTTACCTTTCCGCCACCGGCCAAACGCAACAGGCCAATGGAGTAAAAGATGCCGCAGCAAAAACTTCTATGGCTGCTGCTGCACCTTTAATAGCAACACCAACAGTTAATGTAAAAAAATTAGCTCCCGGTAACCGAATTCATGAAGTTTTGGCCAGGGAGGGATTATATGGAATAGCTAAAAAATACCAGGTAACGGTACAACAATTACGCGAATGGAATAACCTTAGCACGGATAATTTAAAAATTGGACAGCAGTTAATTGTTGAAAAGAAGTAAAATACAATGCCGTTAAGTTAAGTGTTGGTGATTACACCAGCCCTGGCGGTCAGCAGTGGGCTGTTCCCAGACCACTTGCATTCTGTAAACTTAACGGCATTGAATTAAAACGAATTATTTAAATACTTAATACATGGCGAGCATTATAAGGGTAAATGATAAAAACTTTAAGCCATATTTAAGTGCTGAAAAGCTACATGTCAGAATTAAGGAATTGGCTGCAGATATTAACGTAGAATACAAGGGTAAGCGACCGCTTTTTATAGCCATTCTAAATGGATCGTTTATGTTTGCAGCCGACCTCTTTAAAGAATTGACGATTGAGGCGGAAATATGTTTTATAAAATTAGCCTCTTACAAAGGAACGCGATCAACGGGTAATGTAATTACGGCAATAGGGCTTGATGAACCCTTAAAAAATCGGCATGTTGTAATCATTGAAGATATTGTGGATACCGGTAAAACATTGCATATGTTTTTACCCCAACTGCACAACCAACAGCCTGCTTCTTTAAAAATTGCCGCCCTGTTACATAAGCCCGAAGCCCTTGCACATCCGGTACAAATTGATTTTCTTGGGTTTAACGTGCCCGACATTTTTTTACTGGGCTATGGATTGGATTATGATGGATTGGGTAGAAACCTTCCGTTAATTTATCAACTTGTAGCGGAGTAAAAAACAAATGAACTTGCTTGTTAACGATTTATATCAAATATATTTAATACCTTCCTGAAACAATTTGTCAGTGAAAAAATTATTTGTCTATTTATCTTGCTTTGTTTTAATAACTAATGCCAAGGCTCAATATTACCTGCGCGGGGAAATTAAGGATGAAAAAAATCAGTATTTACAAAATGTAACTATTGTACTTCATTCTGATAAAATTACCTATCATTCAGGTTCTTCAGGAGGCTTTGGTATTTCCTGTGCCTACGTAAGAGATTCTATTACGCTTAATTTACAAGGCTACGAACCAAAAGGATTGACTGTTAAAACCGATTTATTTCAGCAAATTACCCTCAGGGCATTATCATCAAATATTACCAAAACTGGTAAAAAATTAATATCTATAACAAAGGACCAGCATTTTAGCAATGCTAATAATTGGTTTTTAAATGATGAAACCTATTTCTCCCTGGTAGAAAATGAATGTGTAAATGCAGTCAAATATCCTAACACTGCTTTCGCATTAAATATTAATAAGGCCTCCTACAGCAATATTCGCAGGTTTTTAAATACAAAAAGTTTTGTACCACCCGATGCCGTGCGTATTGAAGAATTATTAAACTATTTTAACCTTCATTACAAGGAACCGGATAAGGATAAGGTGTTTCAAATTGAATCACAGCTTACTGATTGTCCGTGGAACCCCGTAAAGCAGTTGTTATTTTTAAATGTAAATGCCCGTAAGTTGGATATGGATAAGATACCTCCTACCAATCTTGTATTTTTAATAGATGCTTCCGGCAGTATGGATATGCCCAATCGCTTGCCGTTGGTTAAAGCCGCTTTTCAAATGCTGGTTAAAAATTTAAGGGTGCAGGATACGATATCCATAGTGGCTTATGGCGGTACTGTTGCTGTATGGCTTCAGCCTACAAGTGGTGCCGAGAAGCAAAAAATAATTCAATCTATCGAGGAACTTACCGCCCAGGGAGATACTCCCGGCGAATCTGCTATCAGAATGGCTTATACCGTGGCTGAAAAAACTTTTATCAGGGGTGGAAATAATCGGGTTATACTGGCAACAGACGGTGATTTTAATGTTGGGGAAGTATCAGAAAAATCATTGGAAGATTTAATTACAAAGGAGAAAAAAACTGGAGTTTACCTAACCTGCCTTGGCGTTGGAATGGGTAATTATAAAGATTCGAAATTAGAAACTTTAGCAAAGTGCGGCAATGGTAATTACGCCTACCTCGATGATATCAGAGAAGCCGAAAAAGTATTGGTAAAAGAAGTTACCCAAACTTTTTATTCTGTCGCTGATAATGTTTATTTAAACGTTCATTTTAATCCTGCACTTGTTAAAGATTACCGGCTTATTGGCTTTGACAATAAAAGGGAAGCGCTTACAGATACCACCGGCGATTTGGAAGGTGGGGAAATTGGTAGCGGAAATAGTGTACTGGCGTTATTTGAAATAACCCCGGTTAATACAGATAGCATTATTGGTACATCAATAAGCGCACAGGTATCACTAAAATATGCCATCCCAAATAATAAACAGATCAAAGAAATGAAATTTGATTGTGAATCCAATTACCTTCCATTTGACAGCATCAGTAAAGATTTTCAATTTGCCACTTCAGTAGCTATGTTCGGAATGAAACTCAGGCAATCAAAATATTTGCCCATATCAGATTGGACGGAAACGGAGAAAATTGCTTTAAATTCCTTTGATCCCACAAACTATTTACAAAAAGAGTTTGTGGGATTAATTGGAATCGCTAAAAAAATATATGTAAAAAAGAGAAAAAAAATAATTGATTAAGCAAACATCTCTCTAACCTTATCAAAAAAGGATTTATCGCCTTTTTCCGGCTTAGGTGTAAAATTGTCACTTTCCTGCATCTTTTCAAGCATTAATTTTTCTTCTGCAGAAACATGTTGGGGCGTCCATATATTTACATGTATCAACTGATCACCTTTTTCGTATGAATTTACAGCAGGAAAACCTTTCCCTTTTAACCTGAAGATCTTACCACTTTGCGTTCCCGGTGGAATCTTGATTTTTGCTTTTCCATCAATCGTAGGTACTTCTATACTTGTACCAAATACAGCCTCCGGAAAAGATATGTGTAAATCAAAAGCAACATTCAAGCCGTCTCTGTGCAGTTGTGCATGGGCCTCTTCTTCTATCAAAATAATCAGGTCGCCATTAGCTCCGCCTCTTTCTCCGGCATTACCCTTGCCGTTCATGCTCAATTGCATTCCTTCCTGAACACCTGCTGGTATTTCTATATTTACAGTTTCTTCTCCATAAACCCTGCCTTCTCCTTTACAAATGGTACATTTATTAGCAATAGTACTTCCTTCTCCATTACAGGTAGGGCAGGTGGTAACTGTTTGCATTTGTCCTAAAAAGGTGCTTTGTACTTTTCTAACCTGACCTTGTCCGCCGCAGGTACCGCAAGTTTGAATACTGCTTTTATCTTTGGCACCACTGCCACTACAAGTGCTACAAGGCACATATTTTTTAACTTTTACGGTCTTGGAGGCGCCCTTGGCCATCTCCTCGTAATTTAATTTTATTTTAATGCGCAGGTTGGTTCCTCTCACTCCATTGCTTCTTCCTGTTGAAGAACGTCTTCCGCCGCCACCACCACCACCGAAGAAGCTTCCAAATGGACTTTCATCACCAAAAATATCTCCAAACTGATTGAAGATATCATCCATATTCATACCGCCTCCGTTAAAACCACCACCACCACTGCGTGCACCGCTAAATGCCTGGTGACCAAAACGATCATATTGGGCTCTCTTATCAGTATCACTTAGTATTTCATAGGCTTCAGCAGCTTCTTTAAAACTTTCTTCAGATGCTTTATCGCCTGGATTGCGGTCAGGGTGAAATTGCATCGCCGTTTTACGGTATGCTTTTTTTATTTCATCCTGCGATGAAGTCTTGGAAACGCCTAATATTTCATAAAAATCTTTCTTCATAATCTAAAATCCCAACGGGGATATTTGTTTTAGCCTTATCAGTTAAAAAACAGGCGTGATATAAAATTCAAATGCCAACAACAATATTAATTTGGTAAATCCTTATCTTTTTTTGAGCTGAAAGAAATTTTTTTTCATTTTCCAACCACAACTTTTGCAAAACGAATTATCTTATCATTTAAATAGTAGCCTTTTTGAACTTCATCCAGCACTTTATCTTTTAAATCATCCGTCGGTGCAGGTATTTCTGTGATGGCTTCATGTTTTTCCACATCAAATTCGGTATGAATACTATCCATAGCTTTTAATCCCTTTGCCTGTAAAATATTTCTCAACTTGCCAAAAACGAGCTGGATTCCTTTCTTTATTTCATCCAGATCTGTGCTTGTCTGAAGTTGTTTTTCTGCTCTTTCACTGTCATCCAATACATCCAGTAAAGAAGTAATAACTTCTCTGCCAGCGGTTTGAATCAGTTCCACTCTTTCTTTTGCATTGCGTCTTTTAAAATTTTCAAACTCTGCTACCAAACGAATAAATTTATCTTTCTGCTCGTTTAATTCCTCTTGTAATTTTTCATTTATACTTTCCTCTTCGGGATTACTTAAATGAGTAGTTCCCGGAATATCAGCATCCGCATTGATATCACCAAAACTTTGCATGGCATCTGCTAAAAACTGTTCTTCTTCTGTTGCTTTTATTTTTTGTTCCATATTTTTTGAATTATTAAAACTTTCAGCAGTTTAAATGATTGTGAAAATTTAAATCTGTATAAAATAGCATTGTCAAACATTTTGCCAAGCTTGACTTACAGCCAAATTGTCAAACAAAAAAAGCTTTTTCAGTTGAAAGAGAACAGGCTGACACGTTAAAAGTTACCTTTGCGGCATGAAAAGTCTGTTTCTCAATAAAAATATAGGTAATAGGGTCGAAAATGGTCACCCCTGGATATTTGAAAACGAAATTAATCGTGGTAAAGCATTGGATGCCGCCGCAAAGCCCGGCGAAATTGTAAACGTATTTAGCCATGATAAAAAATTTATAGGTAAGGGATATGTCAATCCACAATCGCAGATAATGGTACGATTGCTTACGAGAGATAAAGAGGAGGTAATAGACGATGCTTTTTTTTACAGAAAAATTGCGCAGGCCTGGGCATACCGGCAGGCACTAGGCTATATTGAAAATTGCCGCTTAATATTTGGTGAGGCCGACGAACTGCCACAATTAATTGTAGATAAATTTAATGATTATTTTGTCATTCAAACCCTGGCATTGGGTATTGATATCTGGAAACCATCCATTGTAAAAGCACTGGAAACAATTTTTTCGCCCAAAGGTATTTATGAGCGAAATGATGTGCCGGTAAGAGAGTTGGAAGGAATGGTACAGCATAAAGGATTTTTATCTGCCGAATTTGATACCAATATTATTATTGAGGAGAACGGGATCAAACTTAAAGTGGATATCGCAAACGGACAAAAAACGGGTTTCTTTTTAGACCAGCAGGATAACAGGCGTGCCATACAGCATATTGTTAAAGGTGCCGATGTTTTAGGGGCATTTTGTTATACCGGATCTTTTGAAATAAGTGCTGCACATTATGGCGCAAAAAGTGTTTTAGGGATAGATATTTCGCAAACGGCAATTGATACCTGTAACCAAAATGCTGCCTTGAATAATGTTGAAAATATTTGCCGTTTTGAATGTGTAAATGCCTTTGATGTTTTAAAGGAATGGACAAAAGAAGGTAAGCAATTTGATGTTGTAATGCTTGATCCGCCTTCATTTACAAAAAACCGAAGTACCCTTGATAAAGCGGTAGGGGGCTATAAAGAAATAAATTTAAGGGGCATGAAACTGGTAAAACCAGGGGGCTTTTTAGTAACCAGCAGTTGCACCAACCTGGTAAAGCCTGAACTCTTTTTAGACATCATCCAAATGGCTGCCAAAGATGCAAAACGTCGCATAAGACAGGTTGTTTTTAATGCCCAGTCAGCCGATCATCCAATAATTAGGGGACAAGAAAATACCCATTATTTAAAATTTTTAATTGTACAGGTTTTATAAAATATTTAGAAGCACGTAGTGCCTTTTAAAAAACGATCGGTTAACGGGAAATCAATCAGTAGTTTTATCCATGGGTACTGTTTAATTTGGTTTTTATCAGTTTAATATACATATGCAAAATAAAATATATTCATTATTCGTTTTGGTTTTCATCTTATTGATTTCACAAAAAATCATTGCCCAGGATAATTACGAAATTCAGGTTTATGGGGCTGAAACGGTAGCAAAAGGAAACACCATGGTAGAATTGCACAGCAATTTTACTTTTCAGGGAGAAAATCTTTCTAAAAACGGTGTACTTCCCACGCACCATGTATTTCATGAAACACTGGAAATAACCCACGGATGGAATAGTTGGTTTGAAACGGGGTTTTATATCTTTAATACCATTGGCGACAATGGTAGAACAAATTATGTTGGCAGTCATATCAGGCCAAGGGCAATGATACCTGCAAGCTGGCATTGGCCTGTGGGTTTAAGCCTGTCTTTAGAAGCTGGTTATCAAAAACCTGCCTACAGCGAGGATGATTGGACCCTTGAAATAAGACCAATTATCGATAAGCAAATGAATAAATTTTATTGGGCATTGAATCCAACTTTTGATAAAAGTTTGCATGGTTTAAATAAAAATGCAGGTTATATCTTTTCTCCCAATGTTAAGGCAGATTATATGTTTACAAAATTGATCACCGCCGGATTTGAGTATTATGGATCTGTTGGCCCATTAAATCATTTTATGCCCATTGAAAGCCAGCAGCACCAACTATTTGCTGCATTGGATTTAAATTGGTCGCCTGATTGGGAATTTAATTGTGGTTATGGCTGGGGTTTTACAAAAAGTACAGATAATGCCATTTTTAAAATGATTCTGGGATATAGAATTCATTAATGAAATTTTGTCAAATGAATGTTGAAGGAAATATTTTACTGAAATAAACGAGGAGAAATATTTAATAAAACTTAATTAACAACCTGAAATTTACCGGAATCAACAACGAGACCTGATTTATCGGTAACCCTAAATATATAAACACCGCGATAAAAATTGCTTAAAGAAACATTGGTTAAAGGGCTGCCAGCATTTACTTCCATTACTTTTTTGCCCATGAAATTAAATAACTGGATAGACAAAGTTTTGGAGTAACCCTGAATAAATTCAAAATTGATGGCTGTAGTGGCCGGATTTGGGTAAAATTTAATCAATTTTGCAGCTACATCATTACCTGGTGTAATAATTTTATTTTGAGCAAAAGAAGTAAAAGTTAATCCAAATAATAAAGTTGGTATGATGATTAAATATTTCAGTTGTGTAAAATTACAAATATTATATTACAAAACGATTTCTAAAATAACGAATATTGAGGTAATTTATTATAAGGTTCTTAACATAAACTTAAGAAGGTCCATAATTAAGCTATATGGAACCCTCTTAAGTTTGATAATTAATTTATTGAATGGTTACAAGTTTTTCCTGAATAGCGGTAAAGTTTGGAAGATCACCCGCACTTTCCAATACTTCTGCATATTGAATGATACCATTTTTGTCAATAATAAAAGCCGCTCTTTTGCTTACCCCTTTCATATCCAATATCCAGTTGTCGTAAATAGCCTGGTAAGCTGTAGAAACCGACTTGTTAAAATCGCTAAGCAATGGGAAATTAAATTTTTGGTCTTCCTTAAATTTAGCAAGGGTAAATACAGAATCTACTGAAATGCCAAATACTTGTGCATTTACATTGTTATAATCTGCAATATTATCTCTCATATTACATAATTCAGCAGTACAGGTGCCTGTGAAAGCCTGTGGAAAAAATAAAAGTAATATACTCTTACCTTTATAGTCTGCCAGAGAAACTTTATTTTTTTCGCTATCATGCAACGTAAATTCCGGAGCTGCAGTACCAATTTGAAGTGCCATTTTATTTAGTTTAGAGTGCAAATATAATGTGCTTAAAATATAATTGGTAACAATACCATTAAGGTGCTGTAATCATACTTTAGAATGTAATTTCTTAATTAACAGACCTTCAAAATAGTGGGCTAATAATATTTCAGGTATTGGTAATTATATTAATATGATACTTAAAAAAAGATAATTGAGCACTTTCTGAATAGCGCATTCCATGCCAACCTGTATGGTGTTACCTTATTTTTATCTATTAGAAATAGCTTGCGACTATAGCTGGTTTGAAAAATACCAACGCTTATGGAGGTTCCTTAAATAAAGACCTTTTATTTAAATGGGAATTAAATTACAAATAAGCAAAAATATTGGGTGGTTAATTCCAATTTTTTTACCTGGATTTAAAACAACAATATTTTAAAAAATAGACTGCTTTTTACTTGCATTTTAAATTATCAGCTATTACTTTTACAACACTTTAAAAACTTTTTAAAGTGGGTGCCTGCTGTTTAAATCTAATGATCCTTCTCAAAACTATTATTTATTGTAACCATTATTTAGTAAGGTTAACATAAAATATATTTCAAATTCTCTTGGTATTTAATACATTTTTTCTCATTTTAAAGAAGCGCATTATATGCTCTTTTTTAAAACTTATACTGCTTATTAAAGATGGCTTTTATGGAGCGCAGCTATCAATATTTTTTTATAAATTTTAATAACGATAATTAAAAATTTACGATTATGAAAAAAGCTTTTCTACTTTCAATTGCTTTAGTAACCCTTTTTATTTCTTGTAAAAAGCATGATGATGATGACAACAAAGGGTCTGTTTATAAAGGACCTGTCGTACAAATTTATAACGGTAAAGCCTGGACCTGGGTTCAATTAAATAAAATGGAAGAGCCTCAAAAAATAGCAGTGGTTATTAATGATGCAGCATTGGGTAGCTTACCTGCTACAAGTGGGGGCCATATGGACAATGTATGGGTTTTGAAATTTCATCCTAAATTTAATACCACTATTTTTAATCATGTTGGTTTGGGATGGAATCCTTTGGGGCATGAACCATTAATGATCTACGGCCTGCCTCATTTTGATTTTCATTTCTATGAGATGACGCCGGAAGCCGTTGATGCCATTCCGCCTTTTGCAACTGCTATGGATAAATTTAATAACTGGCCTGCAGCAGCTTATTTTCCTGCCAATTATATTAATCCGGGTGGCGGGGTGCCAATGATGGGGACACATTGGATTGATGTTACCTCAGGCGAATTTCACCAGCAACAATTTTCGCAAACTTTTATTTATGGCTCTTATGATGGTAAAGTAACTTTTTACGAACCGATGATCACTTTAGATTTTTTAAGAAACCATAATAATTTTGAAAGAAGTATTCCTCAACCTTCAAAATTTCAAAAAACGGGTTGGTATCCAACAAAATTAATGGTATCAAAACATGATGGGGTAACAGAAATTATACTGAGTGATTTTGAATATAAAATACAATCTTAAAGTTGGGTAATTATTTAGGTATTCATTATAAAGAGCTGCCGGTTTTAATCGGTGGCTTTTATTTTTTATTTTTTTAAGGTGGTTGGTGTTGGGTTTGGGATTGTTTGGGGGTATAGGGTGGGGGTGAACCCCTCCCGTACGGGTGCAATATTATTTGAGGGGCGATGCCTGCTCA
>JAYTHI010000235.1:0-3825 GCA_043732685.1 Ferruginibacter sp.
GTTTTAAAACTTTCAGGTGCCAATAATCTAACGGTTAAAGAATATCAATTAAAATACCAATTGGCCTTGGCGGAACAGGCAAAGGCAAAAGAATGGTGGTTGCCAAATTTGTTTGCAGGTGCCACCACGCATTACTTAACTGGATCCGCAATGAATACAGACGGACATATTTTTACCGGCATTAAACAAACGAATGCCTGGACAGGAGTAGGCATAAATATGGAGGTTGATTTTAGCAAGGGATTCTATCAGGTATTGGCAGCCAAACAAAACGCAAAGGCTGCACAGTATTACAGTTTGGCAGAAAAAAATAATACCATATTACAAGCTGTATCCAACTATTTCGATCTTCAAACTTACCAATTAAAATATGCCTTTTTACAACAATTGGTGCTGCAGTCAGACACCTTAACCCAACAAATAAAAATACAAGTGGATGCGGGCATCCGGTATCAATCGGAATACCTGCTTTCGCAAAGTAATTACAACCACTTAAAAATAAATTTACTGCAAGCTAAAATGGATTGGCAAAAAAGTGCGGCCATGCTCGCCAATTTATTGAATCTGGAAAGAAATACGCAGTTGATAAGTGCCGATACCACCTTGGTACCGGTTCAATTTAGCAGTCAGCAAACAGATACCTCCGGCTTTAAAACCAGGGCTGAATATAATGGATTGACTGCTGAATTATTATCCTTACAAACAGCAAAAAAAACGGTAACTAAGGGATTGCTGCTCCCTAAATTACGGTTGGGTATGGACAATGGCGCCTTTGGCGGATACACTACGCAATTGAGCAACACCTACCAATACAATGCCTCACTTTTATGGAACCTGCCGGTTGGCAGACTGAGCTACAATGGTGATATTAAAAGATACGATGCTAAAATTAACCTGCAGCACAATGCCATTGAACAGTTTAAAAACCAGTATCAGGAAGAAATTACCACGGCAAATAGTAGTTTGGAATTGGCAGGCGAACAAATGAAAATTGCTAAAGAAGCCTTAGAAATTTCAACCGGGGCAATGGAACAAAGTATTGAACGGCAAAAGCTTCAAACAGCCAAACCATTCGAAATTTTTCAGGCGCAACAATTTTTGTTGCAAGCTCAGATCGATTATTTAAATACAGTTGCCAGTTACAATAAATCACAGTTTCAATTAAAAGTGGCGAAGGGAGAACTTTTGTAAATCTTATTTAAATTTACTGGTATAATTTTAGTGAATGACTTTAAGCGATATGCTTCAAATGCTTGAGGCTATACCATCCATTGGTTAGTTATTTTTTTAAAAGCCATTTTCTGAAGATAATTATGTTACCGCAATCCAAATTTTAATAATTTAACCGTAAAAATGTGGCTGCCTATTGGATTAAAGCAGCCACATTTTAAATGATTGGTTTACATTAAATAGCAGGCTATTTAGACCAGCTTCTTTCTTTAAACATATCATCTACCTCGGTAGCAAATACGTGATTGCTGTAGTTACTCAAGGTTTTAACAGCCAGGGCTAAAATAATTTCAAGAATTTTCTTTTCATCATATCCTTCGGCTAAAAAGTTTTCCACTTCGGCTTTTGTTGGTCGCCCTCTGGAGATAAATAACTGTTTTGTAAATAGCGAAAGTGCCTGTAATTTATTGTCAGCAATAGGTGATCCGGCCCTAATGGCATCGGTTACTTCCAGCGGAACTTTACTCATTTTATCTGCTATAAAACTGTGAGCAGCCATACAATAATTACAACCATTTTCGTAACTCAATGTCAGAAAAATAACTTCCTGTTCAACGGGTGTAAACCCACTTTCTGTACGAAACATATTATACCCATGTAAGTAAGTTTCCAATAAACCGATAGAGTTTATCATATTACCATACATATTTGGCCATCCGCCATTTTTCTTTGTTGCAGCTTCAATAATTAATTTTTGACGGGCGTCTGCAGTTTCCAAATCTATTTTTTTTAGATTCATTTTATACGTTTCCATATTTATTTTTTTATTTTTTTTAATGTTTTAATATAATAAGGGTACTTTACAACTGTAGCACATATAAAGTTTTAAGAGCGCCTATTTTTACAAAAGTAATACTTACTTATTCGACGCAGGTTGTCCAATTTTAATATATAAATTAATTCCGTTCCTTTACAGTTGGGTATTGCTGCTCAATTTATTGGGCTATGTATACTCCAATAACCGTTTAGCAGCAATACAGGAGGCAATAAATATTTTATAATTATTACCTGCAATAGTTGCAGCTTGGTTTAAATTGAATTTAACCTCTTTTATTTAACTTCTTTAACCTCATCATTTGCTACAGCCACTACTTTATCCCCTTCATTTAAAGCGCCAAAAACTTCAATTGTACCAACATTTGCATTACCAGTTGTTACATCTACCCTGGTTATTTTTTTATCTTTTACAACCAATACATATTTTCTTTCGGTTGAAATTACCACAGCAGCTTTTGGCACAAACAAGGCTTCAGGATTCCCTTTTGAATAAAGCACTACGTCTGCAAACATACCGGGGGTCAAGGTCTCTTCTTTATTCAACACATCTACCTCCATCCTCTCGCTACGATATTGTACATTTTCATTCATAGATACCCGCTTAATAAAACCATTCATTTTTTTACCTTGCAAGGCGCTTACATAAAAGCTAACCGAGTCTTTATCTTTCAGATTGGCAGCTACACCCTCAGGTATTTCTATCTGAAGGCGTAACTGATCTACCTGTTTTAGTTCAAGCATAGGTTTATCTTTAGCCGAGTTGCTTACAAGCGCACCAGGGTGTATATTTCTTTCGGTAATAATGCCGGCAAATGGCGCCACTACCCGCAGGTAGCCTTGCATAGTTTGCTGCATTTGCCAGTTTGCTTTTTCCGCATTACATAACATTCCGTCTGCCTCCATTTTAGCTTTTACTGTGCTCAAATCCAACGGAGATATAGCACCTGCTGTTTTGGAGGCTTCTAACAGTCTGTTGTATCGTTCCTTATCGATGGTAAAATCTACCTGGGTACGGGCATATTTTTCCTTAGCCTGCAAGGTGGCCTGCGCTAATTCCGGCGCTTCCAACACCATTAATAATGCGCCCTTTTTTACTTTGGACCCAATATCTACCAATACTGTTTTTACATACCCATTTACCTTGGGCAGGATACTTACTTCCTGGTAGGCTACCAATTGACCGGGCAATTTAATGGTTGTTGAAACCCCACCTTTTTGTACCGTTGCCACTGTAAAAGCAGGCGTAGTAATTTTAACTTCCACTGGTGTTATATCTTTTTCTTTGTCAGAACAGGAAGCAAGCACGAGGACCATACAAACACTCACAACAATATATTTTATCTTCAACATGATTTTAGTTTTTTAAATTTTGGGGTAATAAGGATACCGGTTCAAAGGAAGATTTTTGTCTTACCCAACCATACACCAAAGGGACAATAAAGAGGGCTGCAAAGGTTGACGCGATGAGACCGCCGATTACAGCACGACCTAAGGGAGCCGATTGGTCTCCGGCCTCACCAAGGCCGCTCGCCATCGGTATCATTCCGGCAATCATAGCAAAACTCGTCATTAAAATAGGGCGTAAACGTATACTGGCAGCAACAGTAGCTGCCTTAAAAGGATCTTTATATTGCACCCTTAAAGCCTCTGCATTGGTAACAATTAAAATTGCATTGGCAACGGAAACTCCCGTACTCATAATAATGCCCATATAAGATTGCAAATTGAGTGTTGCCCCTGTTGCCAAAAGTAATAGCATGGCACCCAGCAACACTGCCGGTACGGTTGACAGGATGGAGATGGCTACGCCAAAAGATT
>JAYTHI010000236.1:0-12107 GCA_043732685.1 Ferruginibacter sp.
ATTGGTGTTGGTTATCAATTAAACAAGCTGTTTAGTATTCAAACTGGTTTTTATGTAAGTCAAAAAATATACACTGCTGGTCCTGCTGATTATACCCCCAAAAACGGCTCTTACTGGAACCAGGTACAATTGTTAAAAGTTGATGCAAATTGTAAGGTTTATGAAATTCCCATAACGTTGCGATATGATTATATACAAAAAATAGGATATGCATTTTATGTCACTACAGGCATATCCGGTTACATTATGAAAAAGGAGGTGTACGATTATCATTTTATAGGTTCGTATGGTTATCAGCAAATGGGATGGACGTATACGGGAAATAAAAACCTTTTTGCGGTACTTAGTTTCAGTGCAGGCATTGAAAAGAAAATATCAAAAAAATTATCCGTTACCTCCGAAGCAGCTGTGAGCTTACCTTTAGCTGGGGTAGGAGATGGCAGGGTAAAACTTTATTCAACAGTCTTACAGGCCGGTATTAAGTACCGGCTGCCTAATAAACACCCTAAAAATTAATGGGTAATTGATTAACTTTTAGGGTAATGTACAGGAGTGAAATTTATTTTATATAAAATTGCCTGTAACTGCATTAATTATTTGGATGTTTTGATGAGTAGTAGTAATTTCGCTTTCCTTTTTTAAGGTGAGCTAAGAAACCCTATTATTCACAACCCAAAAAAATTTCTATTTTTTATGGCTGTTAAAATGAGATTACAACGTCACGGTTCTAAAAAAAGACCGTTCTACTTTATTGTTGTTGCAGATGCCCGTAGCCCACGCGACGGCAAATTTATTCAAAAACTTGGTACTTACAACCCCTTGACTGTTCCTGCCACCGTGCAGATTGATCGTCAAAAGGCGTTGGATTGGTTACACAAAGGTGCTCAGCCAACTGACACTGTTCGTCGTATCCTATCCTTTAAAGGTGTTTTGTTCTTGAAACATTTGTTGAGAGGTGTAAGCTTAGGTCTGTTCGACGAGGCCATTGCGATGCAGAAATTTACTACCTGGAGCACAGAGCATGAAGCTCATGTGGCTAAGCGTCAGGGTGCCCATAAAAAGGCCCGTACTGATAGCCGTAACCAACCAGTTGTTAGAAAAGTTGAAGCTCCTGTTGCAGTAGCTACCCCGGTAGAAACGACAAGCGCCGAAGAAACTAAAACAGCAGAATAATTTATTATTACTGCCGGTAACTTCTTTAAAGCAATCTCTTTTGAGATTGCTTTTTTTTTAACCTTTACGGACTTTGCCGCATATATTATTATGGACCATTATTTTAAAATTGGAAAACTAGTCGCAAGTTTTGGCTTAAAAGGCGAGCTGGTATTACAGCATAGCCTTGGTAAAAAAACATTGCTGCAAGGATTGGAAGCTATTTTTATAGAAGAAAGGAAGGATAATTTTATGCCCTATTTTATAAGTGGGGTATCCATAAAAAATGAGGCGGAATTATATATAAAATTAGAAGGGATAGATACAAAGGAAACCGCCCGTAAACTTACCCCCAAAGAAGTTTGGCTAACGGAAGAAGATTTTAAAACCCATGCTGCTGCAGCTTCCCCAATTTCAATGTTAGGCTTTAATTTAATCACAGATGAAGGTGAAGACCTGGGAGAAATCATCGAGGTAATTGAACAGCCCCATCAAATATTGTGCTCCATTTTGCTTGATGGAAAAGAAGCCCTCATTCCCATTCACCAGGAATCACTGGATAAAATTGACCAAGAAAATAGAAAAGTTTACGTGACTTTACCAGATGGTTTACTGGATATTTACCGGTAAAACTTTTTTGTAGGGCCATTGCGTTGCAGCGTCTTTACAAAAAAGACGGTTAAAAAATAGGTAGATTTTAAAGAAAACAGTGTTTTTCCTTAAACCTCATCATATATATAAAAAGTTAAGCGTTTAATGCGTTAATTTGCCCACTTTAAAAATTACACAAGAAAAAATCGGATCGCTTTTTTCATTTATCTACCGCAAAACAAGCATAAATTATGGCCAATGCCATCCCCAAAAAACGAATTGCATTATTCGGTTCTACAGGTTCAATAGGTACACAGGCTTTAGAAGTTATAAAAGCCAACCCGCAATTGTTTGAAGCGGAAATACTTACCGCACAAAGCAATGAGGAGTTACTAATTAAACAGGCACTGGAATTTAAACCCAACGCCGTAGTTATAGGCGACGAAACCAAATATCGAAAAGTAAAAGAAGCGCTGTTGGCAACTTCGGTAAAAGTATTTGGTGGCGAAGCTGCGCTGGAAGAAGTGGCAGATTTTGATAGTTATGATATGATGTTGGCTGGTATTGTGGGTTTTGCCGGATTAAAACCCACCTTAAAAGCGGTTCAAAAAGGTAAGGCTGTTGGGTTGGCAAACAAAGAAACCCTTGTAGTAGCCGGTGAAATTGTTATGCGGACAGCAGCTGAAAACAGGGCGCCGGTTATACCGGTTGATAGTGAACATTCCGCTATTTTTCAATGCCTGATTGGTGAAGGGAGAAACAAAATAGAAAAAATTATACTCACGGCTAGTGGCGGACCATTTATTGGTAAAAAACCTAATTTTTTGGTCAATGTTAAAAGAGACCATGCGCTGCAACACCCTAATTGGGTAATGGGTGCCAAAATTAGCATTGACTCTGCAACCCTTATGAACAAAGGGTTAGAGATGATCGAGGCCAAATGGTTATTCAATTTAAGACCCGATCAGATTCAGGTGGTTATTCATCCGCAAAGTATTATTCACAGTATGGTGCAGTTTGAAGATGGTAGTATTAAGGCCCAGATGGGCATGCCGGATATGAAGTTGCCCATACAATATGCTATGGCTTTTCCGCACCGGATAAAAAATGATTTCCCAAGGCTTGATTTTAAAAAGTTTGCCTCCTTAACTTTTGATGAACCGGATATTAAAACCTTTAGAAATTTGGCCCTGGCCACCGAAGCATTAAATAAAGGCGGTAATATGCCCTGTATTTTAAACGCTGCAAATGAAATAGCCGTTTGGGCTTTCCTGCGCAATAGAATTGGCTTTTTAGATATTACCGCAGTTGTAGAACAAACCATGGAAAAAATAGGTTTTATAGAAAAACCAACTATCGAAGAATATTTTGAAAGCGATGGTGAAGCGCGTAATTTTGCGGCTTCCCTCATAAAATTATAAGGGCAGCATAAATAAGTCAACCACAAAATTGCTTAAACAAGTGGCAGGTAAACGATTGGCAGTTACTTTTAAATAAATTCCTGAAAAGGTACAGCGATTAAAATGAATACATTATTGTTAGCTATTAATTGGGTAAATGTAGGGTCTAAAACTGCTCAACTTTTATTATCCCTTTCTATTTTGGTAATTCTTCACGAATTTGGTCATTATATTACCGCAAAATGGTTTAAATGCCGCGTAGAAAAATTTTATTTATTTTTCGATCCCTGGTTTTCTATTTTAAAAAAGAAAGTTGGGGATACCGAATATGGTATTGGCTGGTTACCCCTTGGCGGCTATGTAAAAATTGCCGGTATGGTAGATGAAAGTATGGATAAGGAAGCCCTTAAACTGCCTCCTCAACCCTGGGAATTTCGCAGTAAACCAGCCTGGCAGCGATTAATAATAATGCTGGGAGGTGTTACCGTAAATGTATTACTGGCATTTTTAATTTATGCCATGATATTATTTGTATGGGGCGAACAAAAGGTGGTAAACAGCTCTGTTAAAAACGGTATTTATTGCGCCGATAGTTTATTACTAAAATTTGGTTTGCACAATGGTGATAAGATTGTTGCTATTAATGGAAAAGAAGTTAAATATTTTGATGATATACCCGGTAAATTAATTACAGCCACTGCAGTAACCGTTGACCAGAATGGTGTGCAAAAAACAATTGCTATGCCTATTGACCTGATTGGTCAGTTGGTAGAAAAGAAAAAGCAGGGTGTAGGTTTTATTGAAATTAGAAGGGCTGCAATTGTTGGCGATCTTAACGATAAAATGTTTGACACCAGTTACGCTAAAAAAGCTGGTTTGCAGCACCTGGATAAAATAGTGTCGATTGATAATGTACCCGTTGCATTTGTGGATGAAATTGGAAAGTTGGTAGAACAAAAAAAGAACGACAGCGTACATATTGGTGTAGAAAGAAATGGGCAGTCATTGACCATGGTAAGTAAGGTTAGTAAAGAGGGTAAAGTGGGTATGCCCTGGATCGGGTTCGAAGAAATGGACAGTCTGGGTTTATTAAAAGTAGATGCCAAAAAATATTCGCTTATAGCGGCTTTTCCTGCCGGGGTAGCTAAAACATGGGAAAAATTATCTGCTTATATTGACCAGTTTAAAAAGATGGCCAATCCTAAAACTGGTGCCTACAAAGGTGTTGGTGGTTTTAAAACTATCGGGTCAGTGTTTCCAACCCCATGGGATTGGGAAAGTTTTTGGAGCATTACTGCATTTTTATCGATCATTTTAGCTTTTATGAATTTGCTGCCTATTCCTGCTTTGGATGGTGGCCATGTATTGTTTACTTTAGGGGAAATGATCACCGGCCGTAAGCCTAACGAAAAGTTTATGGAATATGCCCAAATTGTTGGGATGGTTATTTTATTTTCTCTAATGATCTTTGCCAACGGTAATGATTGGTTTGGATGGGGAAGGGGTAAATAAATTATAAAAATATTTTTTATGTTCGTAGAGAAAGCATTAACCTGTTTTCTCTTTTTTTATGAGGATTATTTAAAATTATTTTACCGCAAGCGATGCACAGCGTAAGGAAGGTTCGCTGGTTAAATCCGGAAAATTTAGTGAGGTACACAAAATGTGACAATTGATTTTCAAGCCATTCTTTTTTTGTCCATAATATGGTTAGACCTATAAGGTTTTAAAAACCTTATAGGTCTTGGTTACTGCTACCGTTGCACAGCGTAAGGGATAGCAACGGAAATCCTTTTTTTGTCCGCCCCGGCAAAAAAGATTGTAGTGTATAGCCCGGCCCTTGCCGCCCCGGCTTGGGATACGCCCAAATTATTTATACAATTAAATGTCGCTTTATTTTACAATAATTTTTAAAAGTCGCTAAAATTAATTTGTCGTTATTAGTCTGATAATCTTAAAGAATTTGAAAGCATGCGATTTATATTGTCAAAGTGTCTACTTAACCTTCGCTTTAATTTCCTGCAATTTCAACAAGGCTTCCACGGGCGTTAACCTGTTAATATCAACAGCATCCAGCAGCACCCTTATTTCTTCGAAGGTTATTGAGTGCACATCAAAAATGCTCAATTGAACTTTAGGAGCCGCTAAATTTTTAACGGTTTGTTCAATGGTAACACCTTTTTCATCCCCTTCATTATTCCTGCTTTTTTCGAGCTGCAATAAAATTTCGTTTGCCCTGTCTATTAAGGATGGCGGCATACCCGCCATACGCGCAACATGAATACCAAAACTATGTACACTACCGCCCGCTGCCAGTTTGCGGAGAAATATTATTTTATTTCCTACTTCTTTATTGGTGACATGAAAGTTTTTTACACCCGGTAATTTATTTTCCAGCTCATTTAATTCGTGGTAATGCGTTGCAAATAATGTTTTAGGGGAGTGGCCGCTTTTATGCAAATGTTCCACAATACTCCAGGCAATAGAAATGCCATCGTAGGTAGAAGTTCCCCTTCCAATTTCATCCAGTAAAATCAGGCTGCGGGTGGTTATGTTGTTGATGATGCTGGCTGTCTCATTCATCTCCACCATAAAGGTACTTTCGCCACCACTAAGGTTATCGTTGGCGCCCACCCTGGTAAATATTTTATCGGTCAGTGGTATTTTTGCATCCCTTGCAGGTACAAAGCTTCCCATATGTGCCATTAAAGTTATCAGGGCTGTCTGTCGTAAAATGGCGCTCTTACCACTCATATTCGGGCCGGTTAAAATTATTATTTGCTGACTTGCAGGATCCAATAAAATATCATTGTCAATATAATTTTCTCCAACCGGTAAATTTCTTTCAATAACGGGGTGCCTGCTGCCTTTTATGTCAAGGATATGACCATCATTCAGCAAAGGTTTTTTATAATTAAACTGCAGGGCAGTATTAGCAAAACAGGTAAGGCAATCCATGATGGCCATCACTTGTCCGTTAACCTGCATGGGTGCAATATAATCCTGCAATTCGTTCAGCAGGGTTTCAAACAATTGCATTTCAATGGTAAGGATCTTATCTTCTGCGCCAACAATTTGTTCTTCGTATTCTTTTAATTCGGGTGTAATATACCGCTCTGCATTGGCGAGGGTTTGTTTGCGTATCCAGGTATCGGGTACTTTAGATTTATGGAGATTGGTAACCTCTAAATAGTAACCAAATACATTGTTGAAACTAATTTTTAAAGAAGAGATGCCGGTGGCCAATGCTTCTTTTTGCTGCAGCTCAATAAGGTATTCTTTACCGCCGCTCGAAATTTTTCTAAGCGCGTCCAGTTCCTCATTGATACCCCTCGCAATGATGCCGCCTTTGGATGCAAGTGCAGGCGGGTTCTCACTGATTTGTAATAAAATTTTATCCACTATAAAACTGCAGGGGTTTAAAGAATCGCCCAACCGCTGCAGGTATTTATTGGATAAAGTACTGCTGATAATTTTAATGGATTGAACCTGTTGCAAGCCGCGGGTAATTTGCAATACTTCGCGCGGATTAACTTTTTTTAGGGGTACTTTACTGGCCAGTCTTTCTACATCGCCGGCTTGCTTAATGTGTTGGGTAATTTTGTTTCTGGTATCAACTTCCTTAATAAAAAATTCGACAGTATCCAGGCGTTCCTGTATACTTACTAAATTATTCAAAGGTAATACCATCCAGCGTTTGAGCATACGCGCACCCATGGGCGATACGGTATTATCCAATACTTTTAAAAGGGTATTACTTCCATCGGCACCTCCAAATAATTCAAGGTTTCTGATGGTGAAGCGGTCCATCCACAAATGGTCTTCGCGGTAAATTCTTTGTATAGAAGTGATGTGGCCAAGGTTGGGATGTTCGGTATCTTTTAAATAATGCAGGATAGCGCCGGCGGCAATAATACCTTCCTGCAGCCCTTCAATTCCAAAACCTTTTAAGCTATGGGTACCAAAATGCTTTAATAAACTTTCTTGGCAATAAGCTTCGGCAAATACCCATTCATCCAGGGCATAGGTAAAAAATTTATTGCCAAAATATTCTTTAAAAAACTTCTGTCTGTTGCGTTGAAAAATTACTTCGGCAGGTTTTAAGCTTTGCAATAATTTATCTGCATATTCCTTATCACCTTCTGCAATAAAAAATTCTCCGGTGCTGATATCTAAAAAGGCGATACCTACTTTATCGGCTTCAAAATGTATGGCCGCTAAAAAATTATTACTGTTGTGTTCCAGTAATTTATCGCTGGTAGCAACGCCGGGGGTAACGAGTTCTGTAACGCCTCTTTTAATAATTCCTTTAGCTAGTTTGGGATCTTCCAATTGATCGCAGATAGCCACGCGATAACCGGCTTTTACCAGTTTGTGCAGGTAGGTATCAAGTGCATGGTGCGGAAAGCCGGCGAGTTGCGATGAGTTAGCGTCACCATTATTTCTTTTGGTAAGGGTAATGCCTAAAACGGTAGAGGCTTTAACGGCGTCATCGCCAAAAGTTTCATAAAAATCACCTACTCTAAAAAGCAAAATGGCATCGGGGTAACGTGCCTTAATGGTATTGTGCTGCTGCATAAGCGGCGTATCTGCTGAACCCTTTGCCATAGTTTTTAACTCTCTTTTTGTGCCCGCAAAAATAGCGTATTGTACTGGTTGCACCCTGCTCCCGAAATGTTTTTTATTTGGGCACCCGGGCGGGCTATGCGCAAGTACTACGCAGCGCCGGCAGGTAATAAAATAGGCTCAAAAAGTATACGGCACTTTGCGTGGTACTTTGCTCCTATCCCTGGTGCGTAAACTCGCTACAGTAAAATATTTTAGAAAAATTAAAATTATTTTCATTCGGATGCTGACGGAAGTGATAAAAAATATTCCGCTTTCAATTATTTCACAAATAAAAATGAGTTATAGATATTAATAATTAGTAATATATTATGGAAATCTTATTATTTTATATTTACTATTAAAAATTTTAAAATTTTAAAATAAATTACACCAACAATTACGCAATCCAGGAGTGACTAAATCTGTCAACCTGGGGTAATAAGAATACCACATAAATAAAAAATTCGCACAGCATAAAGATATTGGAGTCTGCAAAAAATTTAGTCCATCCTAACCCTATTTATAATAATAAAGCCTCCAATAAAATTTTGTAAATTCCAATTCATATTATAAATATTCAAAATCAATTATGAATAAAACAATATTTTTTTTATTTTCCCTCATTTTTATTGTTACAATTTTCGGTTGTCAAAAAAAAATGACAAAAAAAGTAATACCACTTCAGGAAAGTAATTTTTATAGTAATGAAAAGGCGCTAAACAATGATAGTATTTTAATCCAATTATCGAATGCTTTTGATAAAGTATTTAAACTATCTGCAATTGAAAAATCAACTTTTAAAAATGAAGTAAGAATTTATTTTATAAATCCTTTTTTCGAAAGATTTTTCATTGAAAAACAATCAGATGATTCTATACATACCCGATTGTATAATTGCAAAACTAACAGGAAGCGTAATAATACTTTAAAAATGAAAGATAATGACTCTCTTTTTATGCAGATTGGTGGTTTAATAACACTTGACTTTAAAGGGCCGACAGAGCCTTTTATTTATTTTGATTCCATTCCAACTTTTAAAAATTTTTATACCGCAGATACTATAGGCAATGTATTAGATGACGGGTCTACCTATTTTTACGAATTTAAGAAAGGTAGTATGATAAAAAAAGGTTTAATTGATAAGCCCTTGGAAACGGGAAATAATAATTTTGATGCCATTTATGTAGTCAAATTTATCAGGTATATTAATGACAAATACACTTTTCATTTTTGGGATACATGGATAAATATTGTTTCTTCATTTAATTTGAGAGAAAAATAATTAAATATTTTTCCTTTCAAGCAACCTTTCGTTGCGTGCACCTGATACCACTAAGGACGCACCTATTTTTTTGGCATCGAAGGCTAAAAAGTATAAACTCCATATTCAAACCTAGCCAAAATTTAGAGGTAGGTCCAATGGAAATAAACCCCAGGCCTGTAGGGTCGTATATGAAAGCCGTAGGCCTCGCCCACGGAAACCATTTGGAAACCATTGATGTAATTGTTGCACAGCACATAAATTTGTAGCAGATAAACACCAAAAAATAAAAACCATTGCTAAAACTACAATCCAGGCTTGTAGGGTCGACATCCCTCAGCCGTGGACCTCGCCCACGGAAACCATTTGGAAACCATTGATGTAATTGTTGCACAGCACATAAATTTGTAGCAGATAAACACCAAAAAATAAAAACCATAGCTAAAATTACAAGCCAGGCCTGTAGGGCCGACATCCCTCAGCCGTGGGCCTCGCCCACGGAAAATCGCAAGATTATTGGAAATACGAACCACTTATAGAAATTGCGCCCACGGAAAATCGCAAGGTTATTGGAAATACGAACCACTCAGAGAAATTGCGCCCACGGAAAATCGAAAGATTATCGGAAAAACGAGCCTACGTGTAATATTGCACCCAAGAAAATTCATATCTGTATAAATTTATGCACTCCATAGGAATCGGAACCCTCGCAAAATCCTACCTACCCAAATTCACAATGCAATATAAATTCCCTCCCCTAAAAAAATCCCCAAACCTAATCCTGCACAAATTCTCCCTAATGTAAACTACTTTTGCAACCTAAAATTTATCAGGGCAACAATGGAGCACGAAAAATTAAGTATGGAAGCCTTAAACCGCAAAACGGTGGAAGAATTTAAGCAATCAGAAAAAATACCAATTATCGTGGTGCTCGAAAATATTCGGAGTGCCTACAATGTGGGCAGTGTTTTTAGAACGGCGGACGGTTTTTTATTGGAAGCCATTTATATTTGTGGCTATACCTGTGTGCCACCGCATAAAGAAATTAAAAAGACAGCGCTTGGAGCAGAAGATTCGGTAAGCTGGAAACATTTTGAACATTCCTCCTTAGCGATACAGGAGCTTCAACAAGCAGGTTACCAGGTATTTGCGGTGGAGCAGGCACAGGATAGCATCAAATTAAACGAATTTAAATACCAGCCCGGCGATAAATTGGCACTGATTTTTGGCAACGAAGTAGCAGGGGTGGAGCAAAGCACCATTCAGCAATGTGCAGGTTGTATAGAAATACCTCAACACGGAATGAAGCATTCTTTAAACATTGCCACTGCCGCAGGTGTTGTTTTATGGGAATTTGTCAGAAAATATTAGTAAGTTCAATAATGTGTTTTAAGGTAAATAATTCCTATTTGGTTGGATACCTGTTTTTAAAAATTACCCATAAAATTTAGTTGGTTAGTATGCCCTCAAATTTTTAAAACCTTCAATTGTGCGGCAGTAAAATCTGCCTGATTTAATTAATAACTATAATGAGTAGCGTAAAAAAATATTTAAGTCTGGTTAAGTTTAGTCATACCATTTTTGCAATGCCCTTTGCAATTATTGGGTTTGCCCTGGCCACCTTGCAAACAGCACAGACTAGTAATTTAAATACCACTATTGGCTGGGGAAATAAAATATTTGTAACGCCAAAGGGGCTGGTAATCAAATTTTTTTTGGTGATAGCCTGTATGATATTTGCGCGCAGTGCAGCTATGGCATTTAATCGTTTTCTCGATAGTAATTTTGATGCAAAAAATCCGCGGACGGCAATACGTGAAATTCCTGCAGGCATCATCAGCCCGCAAAGTGCATTGCGTTTTGTCATTATCAATTGTCTGTTATTTCTTACCGCTACTTTATTTATAAACAGGATGTGTTTTTTATTAGCGCCTATAGCCTTATTTGTAATATTATTTTATAGTTATACTAAAAGGTTTACGCCCCTCTGCCATTTGGTTTTAGGGGTGGGGTTAAGTCTGGCCCCCATTGGCGCCTACCTTGCCGTAACCGGTGCTTTTGCATTATTACCTATTTTATTTTCCTTAGCCGTTGTTTTTTGGGTAAGCGGTTTCGATATTATTTATGCCTTGCAGGATGTGGAGTTTGATCAGTCGCAAAAACTATTTTCAATGCCGGCATGGTTGGGTAAAACAAAGGCATTAAGGCTATCGGAATTTTTACATTTATTATCTGCCGCAGGCGTTGTTGCCGCGGGCTTTTACGGGCATTTTGGATTGTGGTACTGGATGGGTATTTTAGTTTTTATCGGTATGCTTTTTTATCAGCATTCTATTGTAAAGTCAAATGATCTAAGTAAAGTAAATATAGCATTTATGACGGCCAACGGCATTGCATCGGTTGTTTTTTCCATCTTTGTTTTGCTGGATATTTTTTTAAACCATCCTGCAAATCCCATCTTTTAAATTTATTTTATGGCAAGAATTTTAGCGATAGATTATGGAGGAAAAAGAACTGGTATTGCGGTGACAGATCCACTGCAAATTATTGCGACTGGTATTGAAACCATTGAATCCAAAGAATTGATACCTTATCTTAAAAAATATTTTTTGGCAGAACAAGTTGAATTAGTAATCATTGGCTTACCAAAAAACTGGGATGAGTCAGACACCCATGGTACTCCGTTAGTAGAAGCTGCCATCAAAAAAATAAAAAAGGAATTTCCGTTGATGCCGCTAAAAACGGTGGATGAACGCTACACCAGTAAAATGGCAAAGGACGCTATGTTACAGATGGGGATGAAAAAAAAGGACCGTCGGATAAAAGGTAATGTAGATGTAATAGCGGCCACCATTATATTACAAGAGTATTTGCAATCAGTAGAAAATTTGTAAATTTGCAATAGTTTCCTCCTTGTAATTTTCATTCAACAAACAAGTTGATAAGATTGCGCCAGGTAATGGATACCGTCTTAAAAATAATTAAATCAGCATATTTCCATTTTAATTTAAAATATGATCTTACCAATTGTAGCTTATGGCTCACCCGTTTTAAGAAAAATTTCTGTAGATATTGATGCACAATATGCCGGTCTC
>JAYTHI010000237.1:0-12050 GCA_043732685.1 Ferruginibacter sp.
ATTGATAACTGGTTGGCTGGTAATTACGAGCAGTCTGTTAAAGATGCCATTATTAAATTGCAAAAAGATAATCCGGATGAGCTTGCCGATGCTTTTTATAAAAATCTGGAGTTTGGCACCGGTGGTTTGCGTGGCTTGATGGGTATTGGAACCAATAGAATGAATAAGTACACGGTTGGTATGGCAACACAAGGCTATGCTAATTATTTAAAAAAATGCTTTGGCAATGACATTAAAGTAGCCATTGCCCACGATTGTCGTAATAATAGTCGATTTTTTGCTGAAACTACCGCCAATGTTTTTGCTGCCAATGGCATAAAGGTGTATTTATTTGAAGCCTTGCGGCCTACGCCCGAACTAAGTTATGCCATCCGCAATTTAGGTTGCAAGGGTGGGGTAGTTTGTACCGCTTCTCATAACCCTAAAGAATACAATGGCTACAAAGCCTATTGGGATGATGGCGCGCAAATGGTAACACCGCACGATGAAAATGTAATTATTGAAGTAGATAAAATTGCATCTGTTGATGATGTAAAATGGACTGGCGGAGAAGCTAATATTACCCTGATAGGAAAAGAAATGGATGCGCTGTATTTATCGATGGTAAAGGGTTTAAGCGTTTACCCGGATGTGTGCAAACAGCAGCAGGACCTCAAAATTGTTTATACGCCCATACACGGTACTGGTATAACATTAGTACCTCAAATATTAAAAGATTTTGGTTTTGATAATGTGCACCTTGTAGCAGAGCAAAGTGTTCCCGATGGAAATTTTCCGACAGTAGTTTATCCTAATCCGGAGGAAAAAGAAGCGATGAGTCTTGGACTTGCCCTTGCTGAAAAATTAGATGCTGATATTCTATTAGGTACCGATCCGGATAGTGACCGTGTTGCGATTGGTGTAAAAAATACCAAGGGAGATTGGGTGTTGATGAACGGTAACCAAACAGCCGTGCTTGCCTTTAATTATATGATTGAAGCCAGAAAAACAAAAGGCATTAACCAACCAAATGATATGGTGGTTAAAACAATTGTAACTACCGGAATGATTGATGTTTTGGCTAAAGAAAATAATATAGCCTGCTACAATGTATTAACCGGTTTTAAATGGATCGCTGCTTTAATTAAAGAAAAGGAAGGCAAAGAGCAATACATAATTGGCGGTGAGGAAAGTTTTGGATTAATGATTGGCGATAAAATACGGGATAAAGATGCCATTAGTGCGGTGGCTCTTTTAAGTGAAATGGCTGCTTACGAAAAAAGCAAGGGTCGCAGTTTGTATGCTAAATTGCTCGACTTGTATGTGCAGTATGGTCTGTTTAAAGAGAACCTCATCAGCATTACAAAAAAAGGAATGAACGGCGCTAAGGAAATTGAAGATATGATGGAGGGTTTTCGTAAAAATCCGCCTAAAACCATCGATGGTGTTGCTGTGGCAGAATTGTTAGACTATGAGTTACAAACCGGAAAAAATTTGCAGACGGGTGAAACCTGGCCCATCACCTTACCTAAAAGTAATGTGCTTCAATTTTTATTAAATGATGGTACAAAAATATCTGCGCGGCCTAGTGGTACTGAACCTAAAATTAAATTTTACTTTAGCGTTAACGCCACTTTAGCTCATGCTGAAGGTTACGATGCTGCTGAAAAACTATTGGATGAAAAAATTGCAAGAATGGTGTTGGAAATGAAACTTAGTTAAACGCTTTCGACACATTTAATTAAAATGCCGGAATATATTTTTTCCGGCATTTTAATTTTTATCCTTTTTATTACATTATGGCTATAGAAATTTTTGACTGTAATAATTATCAATTAACAGTTTTGTTTTATTGGCAAAAAATAAGGTTATTCGTGTCTGTTTAAATATTATGAGAAATTACGAAGATACCTATCGCCACAAAGGGCTGCGCAAAAAATTAATGGACCTTTTAAGAGAAAAGGGAATTACGGATGAGACCGTACTGTCGGCAATGAATAATATTCCCAGGCACTTTTTTTTAGACAGTGCCTTTGATGAAATTGCGTATGAAGACCGGGCCTTCCCAATATGCGAAGGGCAAACCATTTCTCATCCCTATACGGTTGCTTATCAAACTCAGTTGTTACAGATAAAACCTTTCGAAAAAGTGCTGGAAATTGGTACCGGAAGTATTTACCAGGCATCGGTTCTGGCTGAATTGGGTGCCAAAGTTTTTACCATTGAAAGGCAAAAAGTATTGTTCGAAAAATCAAAAAATTATATTTTTAAAACCAAATACCCCAACCTTAAATTTTTTTTTGGCGATGGTTACGAAGGTTTGCCAACCTATGCACCCTTTGATAAGGTGATAATTACGGCCGCCGCTCCTTTTATTCCGCCTAAATTAATTGCACAATTAAAAACGGGAGGTAAAATGATCATTCCTGTTAATGAGGCTGCCCACCAGCGGATGCTGAGGATCACCAAAAAGGAAGACGGATCTACCAGTGAAGAGGTTTTTGAAAATTTTGAATTTGTACCGATGCTCACCGGTAAACAAGGGTAATGTTAAAAATTAAAATAATATGAGATTTTTTGCCCGTTTGGTATTTATATGCAACTGTTGTTTTGTTATTGCAGTAATAATGAACAGGATTGAGCAGGCGCACAAAAAAGCAGGAAATTTTAATGGGTTGATATCAATAAATGGATTGGAAGGTACATTGGTGATATTGGGTTACGGAGCTATTTTTGTTAATGCCATCTTCAACATTTTTCTACTGGTGTTGTTTATCACAAAGTCTAAACAAAAAGTGGAAGCTTGGTTACGTTGGGTAAACTTCTTATTTTTAATAATTCAGTTATTTTATTTCCTTTATTAGCAATACAAAATGATTCAAAACATATTAAAAGATAAACCTACCAAATTATTTGTTGCATTTACGGCATTTTTTGTGGCCAACGCCTTAATCGCTGAATGTATTGGAGGTAAAATATTTTCTTTAGAAAAATTATTGGGTTTGTCTCCATCTCACTTTAGTTTGTTTGGTCAAAAAGCCCTTTCTTTTAATTTAACATGCGGTGTATTATTATGGCCATTAGAATTTGTTTTAACGGATATTGTAAATGAATTTTACGGACCAAAAGCAGTTCGCCGAATTTCTTATACTGCTGTTGCTTTAATTGCCTATGCCTTTATCATGTTTTATTGGGCTATTAGCGTACCGCCTGCCGATTTTTGGTATGGATCAAATGTACAAAATGGCATACCGGATATGGATAAGGCTTTTAAAGGAATCTTTGGTCAGGGTATGTGGATTATAATTGGTAGTATCATTGCTTTTTTAGTGAGCCAGATTGTTGATGTTACCGTTTTTCATAAAATTAAAAAATACACCGGCGAAAAAAAAATGTGGCTAAGGGCAACAGGGTCAACCGTAGTGTCGCAATTGGTGGATAGTTTTATTGTACTTTTTATCGCGTTTAAAATTGGCAATGGCTGGAGCTGGCAATTGGTGCTGGCAATATGTTTTGTTAATTATACCTATAAATTTACAATGGCCATCTTACTAACGCCCTTAATTTACTGGGTTGAAAAATGGATAGAAAATTATCTCGGTCATGAAACTACCTATAAAATGAAACAAGCTGCCATGGGCAATGAATCTGCCTAAAAAAAACTGTACATTTTGTATGCTTTTATTTTAATCTAAGTCTCTTGGGGCTAACCCATTCTCCGTTTCCTCAAAAAATACGGTGGTCCAATTATACAAAACTGATTAACAGATGCATGTAATGCAACTGTTTTAATTTTACCTATATTTAAAATCAATTTAAAATTAATTATGAAAACCATTGGCTTAATTGGCGGTACTTCCTGGGTATCCACTATCGATTATTATCGCATCATCAACCAGACTGTTAATGATAGATTGGGGAATAACAATTCGGCAAAAATTTTACTCTATTCTGTAAATTTTGAAGAAATTGCCGTTTTTACAAGGCAGGGAGATTGGAAAGCCATCGAAAAGATTTTAAGCACCGCCGCTAAAAATTTGGAGGGTGCCGGGGCTGATTGCATGTTGCTCTGCGCCAATACCATGCACATCATTGCTGCTGAAGTTCAGGCTGCTATCGATATACCGCTAATTCATATTGCAGATGTGATTTTAAAGGCAATAAAGAAAATGGAGTGTAAAAAGGTGCTTTTATTAGGTACTAAATATACCATGGAGGCAAGTTTTTACACGGATAGATTACAACCGGAGGGTATCGAAATAATTATTCCCGATGCTGCCGAAAGGGAACTTATTAACGATGCCATTTATAATGAATTGGGTAAAGGCATTTTTTTGCCTGCAACCAAACGGCATTTTATCGATATAATTGAGAAATATAAAAATAGGGGAGCCGAAGCGGTTATCCTGGGCTGCACGGAAATTCCTTTAATAATAACTGCAGCGGAATGTAGTATACCATTATTTGATACCCTATTATTACACGCGACTGCCGCTGTGGATGAAGCCCTTGATGCTAACTAATTATACTTAAGGATAATTAGGAGGTTCCTTTGAGAAACGCCGATAAACATATAATATAAAAAGCAGCTATATTGGCATTTCTTTTGTCACATTTATTTAGATTGAATTGTAATAACTTAAAAAATACATGCTATAGAGGAATGGTTGGCTCAAATATATAATGCCCATCCGGAACTTATCTTAAAATTGAAATAGGTTTGATATAATAAAAAATTAAAATACAAATTGTTGTAAAAAGATTTTGCTTGAATATCGTAAAGCATGCAATTTTTTTTTAGTCTGTTACACATACCAGTAAGTGGTATCCATTTTGTTGTATTTTTATTTTGGAAAAATTTTTTAAAAATTACTAATGTTTAAACGGGCTTTCCCAGCTATTCTTATACTCTTTATATTTTCTTTTTTAACAGTTTACCTGTACGGGCAAGAAACGCCAAAAAAGAAGGATAGCTTAGTAGATAGTAGTTGGATAGATTCCTTATCTTTTTCAACCGAAAAAAAGGACACCTTTTTTCTGGCTAAAAAAAAAGGTCTTTTAGGCAAATTAGGCAAAAGCCTTGCAACTGAACCTCCTAACCAGATCGCTGTTAAGGTTGCCAATCCATTTATACTTTTTACAGGTAAAATTATTAGGAATATTGATATTTTGAGATTAGGTTTTGAAAGAAATATCAATGATACCAATCTTATTAAAAATAGTTTAGGCGTAATTGTAGCAAATGGTCTGCATAAAAAAACGACCATTAGGGTAATTCACAATAATTTATTTTTTAAAGCTGGGGATAAAATAAATCCATTTTTGTTGGCGGATAATGAAAGGCATTTGCGTGACCAGGTATATTTTCAGGATGCACGAATCATTGTGGAAAGCATCGCCGGCGAAATTGATTCGGTGGATGTACTGGTAATTACTAAAGATATTTTTTCTATTGGCGGCAGCGCAAATGTGCACAGTGCAAGCCAGGTTAGTGTTCAGGTACAAAATGAAAATCTTGAGGGAAGTGGTTCTCGTCTGTTGTTCAGCACTTTGTATGACATGCAGCGTAATCCTAAATTTGGTTTTGGGGCAGAGATGTTAAAGCGAAATATCAAAGGTTCTTTTATTGATGCCAGCCTTGGTTTTCAAACCTTTAAAAGTGCATTCAATAGTGGTCGTTTTGAAGAAACTACTATTTATAGCCATTTCGAAAGGCCGCTTGTTACGCCCTATATTCCCTGGATTGGAGCATTTGATTTATCCATCAATCGAACAAACAATGCTTACCTGCAGGATACTGCTTATCAAAATAATTTTAAATATAAGTACCATACTGTTGATGGATGGTTTGGTTATAATTTTGGTAGCAACAGATTCCTCTATCAAAATATGGATATGCGGGTTAGAAAATTTATCACCCTCAGGGCTGTTGATCAGCATTTTTCTGATATTCCCATCATTAATCACCAGGTGTATGATTATCGGTATGCGAGCGTAACTGCAATACTAGCCGCTATTAGCATTTTTAAACAAGATGCCTACAGGGCAAATTTTATTTATGGTTTTGGCAGAAACGAAGATGTACCGGAAGGATTTAGCGCATCTTTTATAGGTGGGTGGACCAGAAAACAAGGGAGAGACCGACCTTACTATGGAATAGAAGCCCTAAAAAGTCATTTTTCCAGTAAAGGTTTTTATACAACTTATACCTTTAGAACAGGCGGTTATATGTATAAAAACAGATTGGAAGATATTGATATGCTATTTAATATTGATCATTTTACCCGTTTGAGAAAGATAAATTCGCAATGGTATACCCGCGATTTTTTAAGCATTGGCTACACTAAACAGCTTAACCCGGTCTTAAACCAGCCATTGGTGCTAAATAGTACATTTGGTTTACCTTTTTTTGGATATCCCGGACCATCTGATTTAAGGACAACTGCCAAAGCTGAAGCCGTATTTTTTAATATGAGAAAGTTTTGGGGATTTAGATTGGCTCCCTTTGTTTTTGCGGATGTGTCTGTATTAACACCTACTAATCAAGGTTTAGCAAAAAGTGCATTGTATAGTGATTTAGGTATTGGTGTACGCACAAGAAATGAAAACCTTACTTTCGGAACAATGGAACTGAGGGGTTATTACTTTCCTAAAACACTACCGGGGATGAAGAATTACAGGATTGAATTTGGAACAAATATTAGGTTTAAATATATAAGTTCGTTTATACGTAAACCTGATTTTGTCATACCGAATTAAAATCAATTAAAGTACTTTAAAAAAAACTTAACATTAATTTGATTTATATCATAAAATGTTATTTCTTTACGGCACCAAAAAAAAGTTCCTCCGTAGAAACGGAGGAACATTAACGATTGCTTGCCATATGAAAATCTTACTAATATTATTTGGGATAAACCATTATTTTAAAAAATATTTGAACTAACTAACGATTGCTTTTCTTTACTACGATTGCCTGCCATATTTTTAAAACATATCTTTGCTTTGTTGATACAAAAGTAAGCTGTGTTTTTTTATGCAAATAATTTAATTGCTACTCCTTTTATTATGGTTAAACAATAATTTTTTATTGAAACCCTTGTTGCTATTGATTTATATTTAAAATTTTATATGACGCCCAAAACATTTTATCTACCTAAAATTTTATAGGATTTGATTATTTTTTTTAAATATTTCTATAATTATTCTATTTTTTTGGACTTAAAAATTAAAAACGCTAATAAAATAGGGAAAGAATTGAAAATATTAAATATTACAAAATTATAGTATATAATTGGAATTTTAACATTTTTAAAAAATAGTAATAATAATTTGATTTATAAGATAAAATGATATTACTTTATGGCTCTAAAAAAAATAGTTCCTCCGTAGAAACGGAAGAACATTAACGATTGCTTGCCATATGAAATTCTTAAATTATATCTTAGACTGAAAATTCAGTTTATATCTTTTCAAACATATTGCAACTTATTAACGATTGGTTGCCTTTTTTCACGATTGCCTGCTATTTCTTTAAACACATCTTCGCTTTCTTAAACGAAAGTAAGGTGTGTTTTTTTACGTTCATAATTAACTTACGTGTGTTTTAATTATCTTTAATACGGATTTTTATTCTTAAAAGTCTTATTGGTACTACATCGTAGAAAAAAATTGTAATGATGCCCAACCGTTTTACAGATACATTATTTCAGCTAATTAAATCGCTGGAGAAAGCAGAAAAAAGAAATTTTAAACTTTATATAAAACGAAGTTCTGGTAATGAGCACTTAAAAATTGTAGAATTATTTGACGCCCTTGACAAATTAGAGGATTATGATGAGGTACTATTATTAAAAAAAATGCCCTCTATTCAAAAGCCTCAACTATCTAATATAAAAGTTCATCTATACCGTCAACTATTATCCAGTCTTCGTCTTTTAAAGAGTACAGAAAGCATTGATATGCAACTAAATGAACAGTTGGATTTTGCAAGAATTCTGTACAATAAGGGTCTGTATGTACAGAGTCTGAAAATTTTAGAAAAATTAAAAGAAATTGCCAAAACACATTATAAATTTAATTTTTTAACACAAGTCATATCCTGGGAAAAAAAAATTGAAACCCTGCATATTAATAGAAGTATGCAAAATAGGGGAGAACTGTTATCAGTAGAAGCCATTGAAGTTAATAACCGGGTGGATAAAGTTTCCAGATTGTCAAACCTTGCCCTTAGATTATATAGTTGGTATATAAAAAATGGTCATGCGCGCAATGAAAAGGATGAAAATAGTGTAAAGGAATTTTTGGTTGATAATTTACCCTCCGATGCCCATTTGCAGACTGGATTTTACGAGCGCTTGTATTTGTACCAATGTTATTGCTGGTATGCTTTTATCAGGCAAGATTTCCTGATGTATTATAGGTATGCCCAAAAATGGGTGGATATTTTTAATGAGCAACCTTTAATGATAAAAGTAGAAACCGGATATTATATTAAAGGAATGCATAACCTTTTAAATGCTCATTTTGACCTGCGCAATTACCAGGGTTTTGAACGGACTTTAAAAGACTTTGAAGCCTTTTCTGTTACAGATTTGTCTAAACAGCACGATAACCACCGTATTCAAACCTTCGTTTATATTAGTGCCTCTAAAATTAACCAGCATTTTATGTTGGGTACCTTTGCCGAAGGATTAAAATTAGTAAAGGGTATCGAAGAAAAACTGGAAGAATATTCACTTTATATTGATAACCACCGCCAGCTGGTTTTTAACTATAAGATATCCAATCTTTATTTTGGTGCGGGAAAATTTGATATTGCTATAGATTATTTACAGAAAATTATAAATGGCAACGTAGAAATGCGCAATGACCTGCAATGTTATGCGAGGTTATTGCATTTGATGGCGCATTACGAATTGGGTAATTTGGATATTATAGAGTCCCTGATTAAATCGGTTTATAGATTTATGGCCAAGATGGAAAATCTAACCATTGTTGAAGAAGCCATGTTTAAATTTTTAAGAAATTCCTTCCAGTTATCTCCCTCTAAATTACAACCGGAATTAGAGAAATTTTTGGCTACTATAAAAGTGCTGGAAAAAAATCGTTTTCAAACCCGAAGCTTTGCTTACCTCGATATTATATCCTGGGTAGAAAGCAAAGTTTATCATAAGCCTTTGGGTGAAATTATAGGTGCTAAATACCTTGAGGGTAAAAAAAGACATTATCATGGTGTTACTGCGGGATAGCCTTAACTACCCGCTGCACCATACAATAAAATATTTCTGCACTTTATATGCTAACTCCTTTTCTAAAAAAGGCACAATAACAGGAGTGTATTTTTTTACGCTGTTATTATAATTTTAAAAGGGTTTCGAGCTGGTGGGTTTTAATGCCAAACAGGTTTTTAAGTGCTGCTACTTTTTCTATAAAATCGGTTTGGATATGTTGATAATTATCTGCCTTAACACCAACTATCAAAATATTTTTTGGGGTATGTTCTGTAGCGATAAATTCAAATACTTTTGTTTTGTATCCATGTGCCTCCATTAATAAAGCCCTTATGGCATCTGTAATTATTTCGGATTGTCTTTCCAGCAAAATTCCGTGTTTGGTAATACATTTTAAGGCATTATCCGGCGCTACTTGTTTTCTAATTTGTTTATGGCAACAGGGAGCGCAGATAATTACTTTGGCATTGGCTTTAATACCACTGTAAATAGCTTCATCAGTTGCAGTATCACAAGCGTGCAGGGCAATTAGTATATCTGTATTATCAATAACGGAATCTTCAATGGTGCCGGCCTTGAATAATAGGTTGGTGTAATTAGCATTGGCTGCAATTGCATTACACTTTTCAACCAATGCTGGTCTAAGTTCAATCCCGGTAATATTAGCAACTAGATGTTTAACATTAACCAGGTAATCATATAAGGCAAAAGTTAAGTATCCGCTACCACTTCCCATGTCCACTACCGTTAAAGGAGCCTTAAATTGAAGGTCCTTTATTATGCCCTCGACTATTTCAATATATTTATTTATCTGCTTATATTTATCCTGTTTTTCCTTCTTTACTACACCCTCTGCAGTAGTAATGCCAAGTTCTTTTAAATAAGCCGATCCTGCAGCATATACTATTCTGATTTTCTCCTTATCGTGCTGGTTAGTGGATATGGATTTTGCCAGAGAGGCAGCCCTGGTAATGATTTTAGCAATATTATTTTTTTGAACAGCATAATAAAAGTCATTCTCCTGCGTAAATATATCTGCATTTAAAAACTCTTGAACAAGCATTTTTTCAATTAGAATAATACTTTCTTTTAGGTCAAAATTCTTTGTAATATCTTTTGTAGGGTATCGGTAAACAAAACAGAGTTTTAAACCGTTTTTTGCTAGCAGAGGTTTAATAAAAACATTTTTAAGTTCCGCAGCTTTCTCCCTTTTGTTACCTAATGTAATTTTTATCAGCGATTGTTTATCCAGACTTTCTTCAAGATGCTGAAATAATGTAGTTAATTGGTTAGACATGGACAATATTAATGTTTATTTAGCAATGCTTAATAATAAAATCAACTTATCGTCCTCTAAAATTAAAACCCAGGCAAAAGTATTTTAATATTTCATTTTAAGCAATAATTTAACGAAATACAGCAAGAAATATGTAACTGATCGCTATACCATACAGTACTATACCTAATCGGTATCTATAAACATAGATATCAATTATTAGCCAATAGCATCAAAAAATAAGTAGATAACTATTTTTTCCTGAAGAGAGAAAGTTTTGAAAGAAGAAACCAAAAATTTATTAAGAAATGTATGGTTAGCCTTTCCGATTACACTTTAGATAATTGAAAAAAGTTACCAGCTTCTAAACTCATTTGCACATAACTACAGCGATGCTTTTAATTCTTCTTCAATACTATCATGAAAATTCATTTCGTTTTCGCTTATCCAGGCAGGTAGTTGTTGCTTAATTATTTTCCAGGTGCTATCTTCTTTTTGCATTTCGAAAATAATTCTGTTATCCCGATTGTCTACAACATTTACAGAAAAAATTGCAGGTTGGTTAGCGGAATTATATCTGCGAAAATTGAATTCTCTTAAACGGCCGTCAGCTTTTATGAGTTTAGTGAATTGTATGTTTTTTATAAAAGACAATTGCATAATTTAATTATTAAAGATTAAGGTAAAGCAATAAACATGCTACGAATTTTGAGTCTATAGAAAATGCAGGGGTGTTAAGTTTATTTATTCAGGATGTTTTGTTGCTGTTTTACTAGCGGGATCTTGCTTAAAAATCTTTTCCAGTAATTGATATAGCTGAGGATGTTTTGATTGTAACAAATCCGGTCGTTCAAAAAAGTATTCTGAAACAACCGCAAAAAATTCTGCCTTATTAGTGGCTCCGTATGGATTAATGTCAGACTTATCTGCCAAAATTTCTTTTATGTTTTCATGTACCAAATTCATCCAGGGTACCAGGTATTGTTTGTTCAACAAATTTTCCGGTAACCCATCCACTTCTCCATCCGTTTTATCAATTAAATGTACAAATTCATGAATTCCTGTATTATTTTTATCTGTATGGTTATTAAAGCCTTGTCTTAGAGCAGGTTTACTTAAAATCATTACCCTTTGCATAGCCCCCGATCCAACCATTCCTAAAACCGGTTTTTCCTGTTCAGCCTCCATTTTAAATTGTTCGTTAAAAGATTGCGGATATAGCAATACCTCATTTAAATTATTGTACTGCCAGTTGGGGAATGCAAATATAGGAATGATAGCACTTGCGGCAACTAAAACCGTATCAATTACTTCAACAGTAGTACCTACACCGGTTATGGTAATACCTGCTAAAAATTGCTGCATTCTCTTCTCAAAAATACCTTTGTCTCCATTGCTTAATTGTTGATAAAATACCACTTCTTTATTTAACACTGTTCTAAACTCTTTGGTAATTACAACTTCAGCAATCTTGTTTTTCTTTTTCCAATTATATACAAGCCATGTTATAAACACGATTAAAAGAACCAGGGCGGCTATTTGCATAAATGAAATTATTGTTA
>JAYTHI010000238.1:0-67859 GCA_043732685.1 Ferruginibacter sp.
TACTTCGGCCGATTTTTTTCTTAGTTCTTTGTTTAATTCAATCATTTGCTGCGATTCTCTTAATATTTTTAAAACCTCCTCAATTTTTAATTCTTCTACCTTGGTAACGCTGCCAACCATAATATGCGCAGATGCAGAACCAATAACACCGCTTAAAACTTTTTCTGCAAAGGTGACCATCCGTGGATCAGCCTGCTGGTTTTTTAGGGAAATTTTATTTTTAATGGCATAGGTGGTCATAATTTTTTCTGCCCTGTAAGTGCCTAAAAAGTTTGCCAGTAGTGAATTAAGATCCGGCAGGTAAGCTGTTCCATTCCACATGGTATTATTTTCCACAACGCTTGAGTAACGAAAAATGTCTACGAAAATTTCTGCATGATAAATTTCTAAAGGAGCTCTCCTGGTGTTGATGGATACGGTAACAAAAGAAATAATATTGAAAAAAATGCTCCAGAAAAAACAATGGGTTGATGGATCTAATCCCTGTATGCCAAAAAGTGATAATGGTTTTAAAATTGAAAGGCCAAACAAACCTTCATTAATAATACGGATATTAATAAATCCCGAACCCGCCATGGATGGAACTAGTGCAGTAAAAAACCAAATAATAAATCCTACACAAATTCCTGTAATGGCACCTTTTTGCGAGGCATGTTTCCAATAAATTCCACCAAAAACAGCAGGAGCAAATTGGGCTACAGCAGCAAAAGAAATCATGCCGATAGATACCAGCGTAAAATGTTGCGCTACCAGTTTATCGTATAAAAACGCCAGGGCAATTATTAAGAAGATACTGAAACGGCGTATGTAAAGAATGGATTTTGTTAACTGACCGTCGCCCTTTGGTTTAAACTTTTGAAGGGCCAATAAAAGAGGTGTGGCAATATTGTTACTCATCATGGTGCTGATGGCGAGGGTTTCAACAATAATCATGCTGGTAGCCGCCGAAAAACCGCCTATAAAAGTAAACAGGCTCAATATTTTTGCCCCATGGTGCAATGGTAAGGCAAGTACATAAGTATCTGCATTAATACCTGACTTTCCCAATAATAAAGTCCCTCCAAATGCAATGGGTAAAACAAAAATTGTAATTAATAAAAGGTATAATGGAAATACCCAGATGGCTTTTTTTAAATGGCTTTCTTTTACATTTTCTACAACGGCTAATTGAAATTGCCTTGGTAAAAAAACTACTGCCAGCATGGATAGTAAGATCAAACCCATCCAGGTGGTGTAGGGCGTGTTGTTATTAAATGTAAATAGTTTATTTAAATTTTCATTTGATGCTGCTTTAGAAAAAATATCTGTAAACCCATTAAATAAACCATAGGTAACAAAGATACCCACCGCTATAAATGCAACTAATTTAATGATGGATTCGAATGCGATCGCTGCAGCTAAACCTTCGTGCTTTTCTGATGCATCAATAGACCTTGTACCGAATAAGATGATAAAAAAGGCCAGCACGCCAGCAATATACAAGGAATTATCGTAAAAAATATTAGTAAGACCGGTACCGCTTTGTGCGATATTGGTTAGAATATTCATGCTATCCGAAATAGCTTTTATTTGTAAGGATATGTAAGGTATAATTCCGGCCATGCATAGAATGGTAACTACAACAGCAAGTGAAAAGTTTTTTCCATATCGGATAGAAATTAATTCGGCAATACTATTTATTCGTTGAGTTTTACATATGCGGATAAGCTTTCGTAAAACGGGCCAGAAAAGTGCGGCCATAATTGTTGGTCCAATATATACCGCTAAAAATTCTATGCCATGGGTAGATGCCTGGCCCACACTGCCGTAGTAAGTCCAGGCAGTACAATATACGCCAAGCGATAAGGCATAAACATAGCCATTGTTTGTAATGCTGCGTCCTTTTTTTTGGCGATATTCTGCATAATAAGCTACCCCAAATAAAATAGCCAGGTAAACCAATGCACTCAATATGACTACAATATTATGATTCATCAGATTTTTTAGATTTTCTATCTGCCAGACGATATAAAATAATAATTGCCGATATCCACACAAAGAAAATATACAAAAACAAAACAGGTATTCCTGCAAAAAATTGGATTTTGTTAACTACAGAAATTAAAGGATAGGTAAATAATATCAACAAAAAAATGCTGAAGAAAATGAATTTTTGATTTTTGAAATTGTTTTGCATACTGTAAAATAAAAGGATAACCTGGTATTACCCAATTTAGGTAATCCGGGTTATCCTTACAAAACTTAAAACCTGCAGTTAATCGGCAATTTCAGCAGAAGTTTCCGGCAGGTGATCGTAATAACCTTTAAAAGCATAGAAGCCAAAAATGCAAAAACCGATACAAATGGGTAGAAATATAAGTAGTATTATACTCCATTGTAGGGTTACGTTAGACCTGGTTATAGCAGTTGCGTTACCAATTTTATCAGCAGCCTGCAAAAATAAAAAGATGATGATAGCTGGCGCCAGGATCATCCAAACTATGCCTAAATATTTTTTTAAAGAATTCATATATGTCAATTTAGATAGTGTTTAAAAAATTATGCCATCACGTTTTTATCTGCCTTATTATTGGTTAAATAAATAGTACCGATAATTAAACATAATGCAGCTACGCCAATGGGATACCATAAACCTGCTAACGGATCGCCACCGGGGTTTTGCGCTGTTTTGGTAAATTCAACTATTAATGTGCCTAAAAAAGGAACAAGTCCTCCAAACACACCATTGCCAATATGATAGGGCAAAGACATAGACGTGTACCGGATCTTTGTAGGAAACAATTCTACCAAAAAAGCAGCCATCGGACCATACACCATGGTTACAAAAATAATCTGTACAAAAACCAAAAATACAAAAATCCAAAAGGTATTTTTACCCAAGGTTTTTTCGACCAGTACTGCTGGTTTTATAGATTTATTGATAGCACTGGCGTAAACTATTGCAGGCTCCTTTTCTGTATCGGCTTTAGTTTCCGAAGCTAAAAGTACGGGAGTTGCGCTGGGTTTTAATTTTACTTTCACTGTGTCAAAAGCGCCGGCTACATTTTTATTAGGAAGTATGTAGGCCAATATGGTAGCAGCTCCTGCATGAAAATCATTGGTTAAATGCAGGGTATCTGTTTTAGTATATTTATACAAAGCCCCGTCGGTATAAACGGAATCTGATTTTGTGGTGATAAAGATCTTTTTGCTATCTTTTGCATCAACAGCAGCAAGCGATGCGATTGCAGCAGACTTTGAAAGGTCTATTTGTTCCGTTTTTAATTTTGCATTGGTTAAATATAAAAATTGCTGATAAATGGGGCGATAGCAAACAATGCCCAATAACATTCCAGTAAGCATAATCCATTTTCTGCCAACCCTGTCACTTAAAGCACCAAAAACAACAAAAAAGGGAGAGGCAAAAATAATGGCTACCAGCATGATATTTCTTGATTCAACGAAGTCTATTTTACATACATTTTCAATAAATGATTGAGCATAAAACTGACCGGTATACCAAATTACCCCCTGACCCATAACGGCTCCAAATAAAGACACCAATACCATTTTAAAATTGGCTCTTTGTCCAAAACTTTCTTTTAATGGATTTTTAGAGGTATTGCCTTCAGCCTTTACTTTAGCAAACATTGGAGATTCGCTCATGCGCATCCTGATTACAATGGACACAACTACAAGAACGGAAGATATCCAAAATGGATACCGCCATCCGCCCCACTCGGCAGAAAATTTTTCAACGCCCTGGGCATTCCTGATAAGAATTATTACACCCAATGCTAAAAATAAGCCCAGCGTTGCGGTAGTTTGTATCCAGCTCGTCCAGTAACCACGCCGGTTTGCCGGAGCATGTTCTGCAACATAGGTTGCAGCTCCTCCATATTCACCACCTAAGGCAAGGCCCTGTAACAAACGAAGAATCAAAACTAAAATGGGTGCAGCCCAGCCAATAGTTTTAAAGCCGGGTACTAAGCCAATAGCAAATGTTGATCCGCCCATTAAAACCAGGGTTAGCAAAAAGGTGTGTTTCCTTCCAATCATATCGCCCAGTCTTCCAAATACTAATGCACCAAAAGGCCGCACTATAAAACCTGCGGCAAAGATGGCAAGAGTACTTAAAAGTGCAGAAGTTCCGGAATTTTCAGGAAAAAATTGTTTGGATAAGATTGTAGCCAGCATACCAAAAATGTAAAAGTCATACCATTCGATAAGCGTGCCAACGGAGGAGGCTCCAATAATAAAGCCCATTCCTTTTTCTGATTTGATTGTTTCATTCATGACAAAATATTGGTTTAGTTTTTAAAAAGAGAAGGTAGTCGTTAATAGCAATCGTGTATTATTTATATTATCTGTTGAACCGTTAATTTTAGCATCTGTACTTAATGCGCCATACTGAGCGGCAGTGTATTCCATCTCTGTTCCAAACTTAAATTTACCTGATATAAATTCTATTCGGGGAGAAATGCGAAAAATATTTTTTATTCCCCTACCAGCTATGCCAATTGCTCTTCCATAAGCAGCACTTGCCCCTAAGTTTGCACCATTACTTTCTGTATAACCAATAAATATTCCGGGCACAACTTTTTTATTCGTTCCTGCAACATCAAACCAAAATGATTTTGTTTTTGTGGGTGCATAGGTTTCAACTGCAGCCGGAGAGGTAAGATAACCTAAATAACCTCCCAACATTACATGATCAGTTAAATTTTCTCCGGAAACTGCTTCCGCTTTAAAAATTACAGGCTTTGTTATAACTTTTATATAAGCAATAAAAGAGGTGCTGTTAACTCTTTCGTTAGAAATTACACTGGGTGTACCGGAGCTTAATCTTGGGCGCAACGATTTATAATCTACCCCTAAACCCGCTACCAAATGGGCGTCTTTATATTGAAGTTGAGCATGTAAATTAGGTAAGGCTGCATTGCGGAAAGGGTCTGTAGCAGCATAGCCTGCTGGTGCGGCACTTGCAAAATCCCGTTGAGCAATTACCGCCAAAATCAGCGCCAGTTTATTTTCTTTATCCAACTTTTGAGTTAAGCGAATTTGCGGGCTGCGGTTAAATGGCTGAAAGGGAACACCGGTATTAAAATCAATTACTCCGGGGTAACAATCCGGTACAAACATCGGGTGCCAGTATTGACCAAATGCCAACTGGGTCTTTTTCCAGTCTAATTTTGCCCAGGCATGACGCAGGCGGAATTCATTAATTCCACCATCGAAGTTGCCAAAAAACTCCGCTTCAAAAAGGGCAGAAGTTTTAGCACCAAAAGCATTTGGGCCTGTAATGTTGCCACCAATTCTTGATGCAATGGCGAGCATGTGAAAGGTTGGTGCAGCATTGATATCATTACCATTGGCATCTAATAATTTATCTTTTGGAAAAATAGAAAAATCGCCTTCCCGTGCAGAAACAATCTGCCGGGAATCGTACATCACATCGTTTCTTACAAAACCATATAATTGAAATCCCCATTTAACCGTATCCATTGTTGGCTTGGCCGGTATGGTTTGAGCAAAGGTTTTAAAGCTGTAATTTAGTAGCAACAGCACAAATAATAGCATAGAAGGTAATGCAAGCTTTTTCATCGTTAATTTTTTTGAGTTATGGCGGAATTGCAAAATGCAGGAATCAAAAATTAATAAAATCGCACACAAAACAAGTTGTAAAGTATACAACTGCTAATAGTATATTTTTTAGAGGGTATTTTTTTTAAATCTTTCCCACTTGATAACCATAAATTTATCACCCAATTCGGTAACCATACAACCCGAACTTTTCATGGATCCTTTAAGTGTAAAAAATTCTATAAGCTCAGTATGGTTCAATACTTTGTAGGTTGGCCGGTATTTATAGTTCTCCGGGGCTTTAATATTATATTTTTTAACCCAATTCATAACCGATACATGGCTTACACCTAAAATTCTTTCTATTTCTCTAAAAGTAACTCCCTCAATATAGAGTTGAAGCGCTTTAATAACATAGTAAGGGTCAATACTTTTTCCTTCTTTTAATACTGTAAAAGAGTACCCGCATAATTTACATCTAAATCGTTGTCGCTCTTTAATAACGCCACTCTTGATCAATTCCTGGCTTTGGCATTTGGGGCAGGCAATCTGTTTCATACTTCTGATTTTTGGTCAACTATACTTATTTAGCAAAACTATACTTATTTACCAAACATTTTATTTTAAAGTTTTATAATCTTTCCTATTTTTATTGTGAAACAAAACATTGATTGCTATGTCATATCCACATCAAATAAAGTCTATTGAGCAATATCAGCTTGCGTATAAACAAAGTATTGAAGATCCTGAATCGTTTTGGGCAACAATTGCGGAGAATTTTCAATGGCGTAAAAAATGGAATAAGGTGTTGAACTGGAATTTTACGGAACCAAAAATTGAATGGTTTGCAGGTGGGAAATTAAATATTACCGAAAATTGTATTGACCGCCACCTTGAAAAGTTGGGGGATAAACCTGCCCTTATTTGGGAACCCAATAATCCGGAAGAGCGCACCAGGGTTGTAACTTATAGCCGTTTACATAAAAGGGTTTGCCAGTTTGCACAGGTACTTTTAAACAATGGCGTAAAAAAAGGGGATCGTGTCTGTATTTATATGGGCATGGTACCCGAGTTGGCCTATGCTGTATTGGGCTGTGCCAGAATTGGAGCCATACACAGTGTTATTTTTGGTGGATTTTCTGCTCAAAGTATTGCTGACAGGTTATTGGATGCCCAGGCAACATTTATTGTAACCTGCGATGGAGCCTACAGGGGCGGTAAAGATATTCCGTTAAAAAGTATTATTGATGATGCATTGATAGGAAATACTACTATTAAACGCGTAATAGTGTATACCAGAACCAGAACGCCTGTATCTATGATTAAAGGAAGGGATGTATGGTGGGAAGATGAAATGGAGCATGCCGAAAATCAAATAGAGAAAGACAATGTTATTAACATGCCTGCCGCTGAAATGGACGCTAATGATCCGCTATTTATTTTATACACTTCAGGCTCTACCGGCAAACCTAAAGGAGTGGTACATCCTTGCGCAGGCTACATGGTTTGGACAAACTATACCTTTTTAAATGTTTTTCAATACCAACCAGGCGATGTGCATTTTTGTACCGCAGATATTGGGTGGATTACAGGACATAGTTATATTTTATATGGCCCGTTAAGTGCAGGTGCCACCAGCCTTATGTTTGAAGGTATTCCTACTTACCCGGATGCCGGAAGGTTTTGGGATATCATCAGCAAACACAAAGTAAATATTTTATATACGGCACCTACGGCCATCAGAAGTTTAATGAGCTTTGGTTTAGATCCCTTAGCCGGAAAAGATCTTTCAACCTTAAAAGTTTTAGGAACCGTTGGCGAACCCATTAATGAAGAAGCCTGGCATTGGTACCATAATAATATCGGTAAAAATAATTGCCCTATTGTAGATACCTGGTGGCAAACAGAAACTGGCGGTATATTGATCAGTAACCTGGCAAATATTACCCCCGAAAAACCAAGTTGGGCCACACTGCCCTTACCTGGCATTCAACCTTTATTGGTAGATGAAAACGGAAAAGAAGTAACAGAACCGGATGAGGATGGTATGTTAAAAGGTAATCTTTGCATCAAAGCGCCATGGCCGGGCATATTGCAAACAACCTACGCAGACCATGAAAGATGCCGCACAAATTATTTTGCCACCTATCCCAATTTATATTTTACAGGTGATGGTGCCATGATGGATAAACAAGGCAATTACAAAATAACCGGACGTGTTGATGATGTGTTAAACGTAAGCGGACATCGGATTGGAACTGCTGAAGTTGAAAATGCCATTAATATGCATGCCGGCGTTATTGAAAGTGCTGTGGTTGGTTACCCGCATGATATTAAAGGCCAGGGAATTTATGCCTACGTTATTTACAGTCGCAACCATGTTGATGAAGAAGCAACAAGAAAAGATATATTTCAAACCGTAAGCAGGGTTATCGGCGCCATTGCTAAACCGGATAAAATTCAATTTGTTACCGGCCTGCCTAAAACGAGAAGTGGCAAAATAATGCGCCGCATTTTAAGGAAAATTGCTGAAGGGGAAACTGCCAATTTAGGTGATACTACCACACTGCTTGAACCGGGGGTTGTGCAGGAAATATTAAATGGAAAAATTTAATAAAATGTTTATCGAAATGCCGTTAGCTCAGGTTCTGTCCGCTAAAAATGAGATTAATCTCTAAGCGAATAAGGAGTATAGGCCTCACTTAATGAATAGCCTATTTTTCTAACGCAAGATTGTGTTGCCTTCTAAATAGGTTGAACGAATTATTTAATTAGGCCCTGTAAAAAATGCTTAACCCAAGCAATAATTGAGTGTAAAATTATTTACCATGCTTAAAATATCGGTCAGACGAAGGCGTTCAGACCGTTATTTTTAAGCACGGTATCTTGTCTAAAACATAATCATGGGCTGATAACCTGGCATATGCCATCGTAGTGTCCAACCAGATAAATTCAGTAAGTTATTTGTTACCAACCACTGTACCTTAATGCAAACAAGGGTTTAAGATGAAATATAAAAAAAACTTAACTTTTAGTTTTCTATCCTTTTTGGTTCTCGCTTGTCCCGGTAGTGTAAATAGGGTCCCAGTGAATCGACTTTATAACCTAATACCATTTTTTCTATTCTGATAAAATTTATCGGAAAATTGCAAACGCTCGGGTTGGATTATTGAATAGGTAAAAGCCAGCCATAATAAATTCACAAAAAAAGAGGATAGCTTTTCGTTGGCAGGAGAATTGATCGTTAAAAATCAAATGCTGTAAAAAATGAAAAAAATTCAGGAGGAGTTGTTTTTACCCAATATCGGCATCTGCATTTTAATGGATGTAATTGGTATGGCCAGTTTTATTTTCCCCGGACTTGGCGAATTAAGTGATATTATTTGGGCGCCCATTTCCGGCTTTGTATTTTATAAATTGTTTGGCGGCAGGTTGGGTTTAATAGGAGGTGTATTTGATTTTCTGGAAGAAATACTTCCTTTTACTGATATTATACCCTCCTTTACAATTGCATGGTTTATCCGTAAAAATGCTATGGAAAAAATGGCCCGTAAAAAAGATATGGTGTTGCAAAAATCGCTCAAAAAGTAGCAACAGAATTTTGCAAACAGATTCCGATAACCCAAACTTTCTCATTACATTTATTGTTTACAACATTTAATTATGCCTTTTAATCTTCAATCACCATATTCGCCCTCCGGCGATCAACCAGATGCCATCCAAAAATTAACAGAAGGAATTTTGGAGGGCGAGCGCTATCAAACATTATTGGGTGTTACCGGTAGTGGCAAAACCTATACCATTGCCAATGTTATACAAAATGTGCAGCGCCCCGTGCTGGTGCTTACGCACAATAAAACCCTTGTGGCGCAATTGTATGGAGAATTCAAGCAGTTTTTTCCTGACAATGCGGTTGGTTATTTTGTAAGCTATTACGATTACTACCAGCCCGAAGCCTATATGCCGGTAAGCAATACTTATATTGAAAAAGACCTCGCTATTAATGAGGAATTGGATAAACTAAGGCTACAAGCAACAGCACAATTATTAAGTGGCCGAAGGGATATTATTGTTGTTGCCAGCGTAAGTTGTATCTATGGTATGGGTAACCCGGTAGAGTTTGAAAATGGTATTGTTCGCATACAAAAAGGGCAGGTTATTTCGCGCCAGGGTTTTTTACATTCCCTGGTAAATAGTTTGTACAGCCGCTCGCAGGGAGATTTTACCCGCGGTACTTTCAGGGTTAAAGGTGATACTGTAGATATCAATCTTCCCTATGTGGATTTTGGTTACCGCATCACTTTTTTTGGCGATGAAATTGAATCTATCGAAACGCTGGAATTGAGCAGCAGCAAGCGCATTGGCTTGGTGGATAATGCTGCTATTTTTCCGGCAAACCTTTATCTGGCACCGAAAGATATTATGCAGCAGGTTATTTATGAGATACAGGATGAGACCGCTGCGCAGGTAGAATATTTTAAAAACAGCGGTAAATTTATTGAAGCGCAACGCTTAAATGAAAGAGTTAATTATGATCTTGAAATGATTCGCGAATTGGGTTTCTGTAATGGTATAGAAAATTACTCAAGGTTCTTTGACAGAAGAAAACCAGGCGCCCGTCCGTTTTGTTTGCTTGATTATTTCCCCAGCGATTTTATCTGTATCATCGATGAAAGTCATCAAACCATCCCACAGGTAAGTGGCATGTATGGCGGCGATAGAAGCAGAAAATTAATATTGGTAGATTATGGTTTCCGGCTGCCGAGTGCATTGGATAACCGCCCGCTTAATTTTCATGAGTTTGAAAATATGACCAACCAAACCATATTTGTATCCGCCACACCGGGCGATTTTGAATTGGAAAAAACCGGAGGTATTGTAGTAGAGCAAGTGGTTAGGCCAACAGGTTTGCTGGATCCCCCGATTGAAGTGCGTCCTTCCGTTAACCAGATAGATGACCTGTTGGATGAGATTGATAAAAGAATCATTAAGGGCGATAGGGTTTTGGTAACCACCTTAACCAAACGCATGGCCGAGGAGATGGATAAATACCTGCACCGCATAAACATAAAAAGTAAGTACATACATAGCGAAGTACACACGCTGGACAGGATAGAAATTTTAAGGGAGTTGCGACTGGGAATTATTGATGTTTTAGTAGGCGTTAACCTGTTAAGAGAAGGGTTGGATTTACCTGAAGTATCGCTGGTAGCCATTTTGGATGCAGATAAAGAAGGTTTTTTACGTAATGAAAGAAGTCTGACCCAAACCGCAGGCCGGGCCGCGCGAAATGTAGATGGGCTGGTAATTTTTTATGCCGATAAGATGACGGAAAGCATGCAAAAAACAATTGACGAAACAGGCAGAAGAAGAGAGAAACAAATTGCTTACAATATTGAGCATGGCATAACACCCACAACGATTATTAAGAGCACAGAACAAATATTTGCACAAGGGTCGGTGTTGGATGTAAAAGGATACGATCCATCAAACCCTTATTCAATTGGAGCTTCGCAAGATTTGGTTACGGTAGCAGCAGAAGATCAGGAGGTTTTTAAAACGATTCCTCAAATGGAGAAAGCTGTTGTTAAAATTAAAAAGGAAATGGAAAAGGCTGCCCGTGATATGGATTTTATGGAAGCTGCCCGACTAAGAGATGAAATGTTTAGGTTACAGAAAGAGTTGGATGGTATGAAGGGGTAAGGAATTTTTAAATATCCCTCGATCTGCCGCTGCTTATCACCTTAAAAAATATATAGTATGATATAATGAAAAATTTCAGCAAGGGCTTAATTTAATAAAAGTTGTTTTGTTAGTTTTTGAACGCAATTAGCTAATAATAATTAATGCTTCGTTGGCTATTAAAAGGTTATAAAGTAGGTAATAAATAATTTTTTAGTTGGTTCAATCAATTTCTACCGTCTTCATTTGGATACAGTTTATAACAGGCCTCGCTTTGCCAATATGTTTTTGTTTCAATGTCTATTGCAGAAATCTTTCCCAAAAAAGCAGCGCCTGTATCTGCATTACATACATTGCAGGCATACATTGGTATTTGTATATTATAATTTGTAGTAGGAGTGTGACCAATGTATATTTCCTTAAAAAGTAATAAACGTTTTGGGTATAATTTAGAGGATTTACTGATAGATTTATCCATAACCAGGGCCATTTCCCACAAAGTCCTGTCCCACGAAAAATTACTGGTATACATTTCCTTCACAGGTCCATGCATGCTCGAAAAACCTGCATGAATGAATAACCTGTTTTGACTATCGATATAATAGTTTTGCAGGTTTTCAAAAAATATCAGGTGAAGGCTTTTCAATGCTTGCGAATAATTTTTATAGCTTTCCATAGTTTCGCGGCCACCATGCCGCAGCCAGGTTGCATCGGGGTATTTTCCATTCAACCATTCCTGTGCCCATGCATCGTGATTGCCTCTTATAAAAATACAGTCATTGGTTTTGTTGAGCTCCATCAGGTACTCGATGGTTTGGGCAGATTGCGACCATCCATCTACATAATCGCCTAAGAAAATAAGTTTATCCGTTGGATGAAGGGCTACTTTTTGCATTAATTCTAAAAGAGCTTTCAAGCCACCGTGTATATCCCCTATTACTAAAGTTCTTTTCATTTTATTTAATGTTGAAATTATTGTAAATGATTTTTAATATTGTTGGGATTACAATTTTATTAAATCCTACCCCGGTAATCTAAAACCAAATTATTAAATTGAAAATAAAAGTACCATCCTGCAAATTATATAAATCATTCCCGCAAAAAGCATAATAATGTTCTTCATAAAATAAGGCGGGTAACTTTATAGTAGTTTTTTTGTTTAAATAGAGGTGTGCTATTGAAAATAAAATTTGTTCTCAACCAAATTATTTTTAAAAAAATACTATCTTACTTCTTATTAAATAAAATTGTATGATAACTGTTGCACTTTATAATCTTAAGGGCGGTGTTGGCAAAACTGCATCCTGTGTAAATTTTGCTTACCTGGCGGCAAAAGATGGTTTTAAAACTTTATTGTGGGATATAGATCCGCAGGGCTCTACCACCTTTTATTATAAAGTAAAACCAAAAGATGTACAGGGCATTAAAAAATTAATTAGTAAAGATGCCAATCTGGAAAGCGCTATTTTATCAACCGAATACGAAAATTTGGAAATCATTGCTGCCGATAATTCTGTAAAGACATTCGACATCATGGTGGAAGAGATGAAGGGGCAAAAAAATCGCTTAAAAAGTATTTTAAAGCAACTGGAAAATGACTACGATTTTGTTTTTATAGATTGTCCTCCCGGATTTAGTGCCTTGAGTGAAAATATTTTTAGTGCCGCCGATGTAATTTTAATGCCGATAATACCCACCACTTTATCTATACGAACCTACAATATGGTGAAAGATTATTTTAAAGAAAAAGAATTGGACAGCACCAAGTTGATGTGCTTTTTTACCATGGCAGACCGGCGCAAAAATATGCATAATGAGATAATGGAACTGCTGTACAAAGACAAAAAGTTTTTTCAAAATTATATTCCGTATTTATCTGAGGTAGAAAAAATGGGTATTCACCGCCAACCTATTGAAGAGTATGCACGTAGCAGTTATGCAGCAAAATGTTATCATGAGTTGTGGACGGAGATTAAGGAAGGGGTGGTAGAATAAAAGGTCTTTAATTCAATACCTTTTAATAAATGGAGAAAAGGAGTTAAGATGTTGCTGGTAAAATTACAATATGTTTAAGAACGCGAGGCGCTGTTACTCAGTAAAAAAATAACCCTTGTTATTTAGTAATGAAATAGGTAAACTAATAATATTTGGGATTTTATCAGCGCTATATAAGAAATGTTGTACAATTTTATCATTGTTTAAAGGGTTGCAAAAGGTTATAAAAATAATTTATATAAATGTTTAGGCTATAATTATTCAAATTATCAATAATAATTTCGACTGCCTTTTAATAAAAACAGCAATATTTTAAAATCATACAAATTTAATTTATGAAAAGAGAAATATCCAATTGGTTTAGTCCGGCCCTGCAAAAAGATATGCCCATTGCTGTTTATGGAGATTATGGTTTTGCGCTTTTGCTGATACCAACGGCCGCCGCTGATTATTTGGAATATGAGCGTTTTCAAATGATAGAAGCTCTAGCACCTTATATTAATGCAGGAAAAATAAAAGTTTATTCTGTAAACAGCATGAACAACGAAAGCTGGATGGATTATGGCATGCAGGGCGAACATAAAGCAATCAGACACAACCAATTTAATGAGTATATTTTTAATGAAGTGGTTCCGTTTATAAAAAACGACAGTTCCTGGGAAACGCCTGTGATTGTTGCCGGCGCATCTTTTGGTGCATTGCACAGCATGAATTTATTTTTAAAACGACCAGATCTTATTGATGGCGTAATTGCCATGAGCGGGGTGTATGACCTTACAGAATATAGTCGTGGTTTTTTTGATGACCAGGTTTACCTAAATTCACCCACCCATTATATTCCAAATCTTACCGATCACGCGATTTTGGAACAGATAAGAACCAGCAGGCATATCCATATTTTATCCGGCTGCGGCGAACATGAAGACCCGGAGGCTGCGCGGAAATTTGCCGGGATTCTTTATAATAAAAATATAAACTACGAATTAAGTATTTGGGGTACGGAATGGAAACATGATTGGCCAACCTGGAGGGCAATGCTGCCGCTATTTATTGAAACAAGATTCTGAATTAGTTATGAGTTATAAGTGATGAGTTATAAGTGGTTAACTTGGTAGTGCATTTAATTCTTCGACCGGTTTGCTTTTGGTAGTTATTTTATAATTGTATAGTTTTTTAAATTTAATGCTATTTCTACATTGTGCTATCGAAATAATTTAGATAATGAGGAGTTATAATTATCCTGACCAGCTCATTTAATTATTCGGCTGGTTTTCTTTTAGCAATCATTTTACAATAAAATTATTGGATTAGGTAGATAATTCGCTAAAGTAGTATAGCCTGAGCTGTATAACTTTTGGATAATATAAAAGTGTACTTCAAACATTTTGCTTCGCATACTTATTTGTGCTTAGTTTTTACATTTTACCACTGCAAATTATACATTTTCAATAAATGATGCCCTTCGCAGACTGCCTTTAAAAAACACCAGTAATTGCATAAGCCGCCTCATTGGGTTCGGTCCGCCATGGGCAGGATTCAATAAAAAATGCGCAGCTTATTTTTTTTGAAAGAAGCTAATGGAGCGGCGTTGCAGTTACGCAGCCCGCCGGCTGTGGAGGCAAATGATCTACCTAATCCTATTAAATATTTTTTTACATTTAATGCCATTTTCTGGGCACAGAACTCAATTTTATCCTTATTTTTTTAATTTAAATTATTCCGGATTGTCTCAGAATTAATAAAATTATGTTCCTTATTTACAACGTGTATTAAATATTATTATAATATATAACTGTTCGTAAAATTTAATGTCAGGTTAATTAAAATGGATTTCAAAAATATATGTAGTTGCTTGAACAATAATTGTATTATTTATTAGTTTGTACTATATAAAACCAATAAAATATGAAAATTCCTATTATAATTTTTGCAATACTCTGTTCAGTTACGCTTCATTTATTAGAAAAGCACGCTTCCAAAACTATTTTGGAAAAGTATTAATTGCTGTACCAATTTTATTATTGGTGTTTTAATATGTAGACAACATATACTGCTTGTTTAAGTATACCTATGTCCTAAGGATTATAAATGTAGTAAACCCCAATTTTCTACTTTAAATATTTTACTCCCCGTTACAGAAGCGTAATAAAATTGAGCTTCTTTTCAAACATTCCCTAACTCTATATTGATTGGCAAAGCAGATTGTTTTACTTTTACGCCATGTCAAAAAAATTATTTTTGTTGGACGCATATGCATTGGTATTTCGTGCCTATTATGCATTGATCCGTAGCCCCAGAATTACCAGTAAAGGAAGAAATACCAATGCCCAATTTGGCTTTACCAATACGCTTGTAGACCTGATTAATAACCAAAAGCCAACGCATATGGCGGTATGTTTTGATACACATGCTCCCACAGAACGCCATATAGATTTTGCAGATTATAAAGCCAACCGACAAGAAACGCCGGAAGATATTTCAGCTGCAATTCCTGATATTATCCGCATTATAAAAGCCTTTAATATACCCGTAATTGCTATTGATGGTTATGAGGCTGATGATGTAATTGGCGCATTGGCCAAGCAGGCCGAAAAGGTAGGCTACGAGGTATTTATGGTTACACCGGATAAGGATTATGGTCAGTTGGTATCGGAAAATATTAAAATTTACAAGCCCCCTTACCAGGGTGGAAACATAGAGATAATGGGGCCCGAAGAGATTTGCAAAAAATGGGATATTGAGCATGTAGCCCAAGTGATCGATATCCTTGGTTTAATGGGCGATGCGGTGGATAATATCCCGGGTATTGCAGGCGTTGGAGAAAAAACTGCCGCCAAATTATTAAAAGAATACCATACACTTGAAAACGTATTGGCCAATGCCGATAAAATAAAAGGCGCCCTGGGCGAAAAAATTAGGGCAGGAAAAGACAATGCGATAATGAGTAAAAAATTGGCGACCATTATAATTGATGTGCCTACTGAGTTTCATGAAGAAGATTTCCGGCTTAAAGACATGAATAAAGAAGCGGTGAAAGAAATTTTTACAGAATTAGAATTCAGGGCATTTGTTAAAAGAATATTGGGCGAAGAAATGATCGTTCCCGCAGGCGTAAAAATTCAGGAAGGAGGTGGCAAAACTTTTCAACCCCAAAGCGGACAAATGGATTTATTTGCACCAACACCGGAAACAGGAGCCGATAAGGCTGAGGGCAATGGAGCTGCTGAACCGCCAACCGAAGAAACAGCTGCCGATATAATTTTGCCTGTTGATAAAAATATAACCAACACACCGCATAATTATGCGCTCATTAATAGCAGTGAGCAAATCAAAGAGTTAATTCAGGTATTATCCACACAGCAAGAAATTTCCTTTGATACAGAAACCACTTCTATTTATGCCAACGAAGCCGACCTGGTAGGTATTAGTTTTAGTTACCAAACCAGCGAAGCTTTTTACATTCCCTGTCCCTCAGATAAGGAAACCTGTCTGCAGTTTTTGCAAGCTTTTGTACCCTTATTTTCTGATGTCTCTAAAACCTGGATAGGGCAGAATATTAAGTACGACCTGCTGGTAATGAAATGGTATGGGATAGAATTGGCCGGTAATATTTTTGATACCATGCTGGCACATTATGTTACCGAGCCTGATGGCAAAAGCAATATGGATGCCCTAAGTGCAAAATACCTTGGCTACGAACCGGTACATATTGAAGCACTGATTGGTAAAAAAGGTAAGGGACAAGGAACCATGCGAGACGTGGAACTGGAAAAAATAAAAGAATACGCAGCCGAGGATGCAGACATTACCCTGCAGTTAAGAAATGTTTTTGTAAAAGAAATGAAAGACAAGGGGGTGGAGAAAGTTTTTTATGAACTGGAAAATCCGCTTGTAAAAGTACTGACCGACATGGAATTTGAAGGCATCCGGATAGACGAATCATTTTTAAAAGAGTATAGTAAAGTACTGGAAGTTGAAGCTAAAATTAGCGAAGAATTGGTGTACGAACAAGCTGGTGTTCGCTTTAACCTGGCATCGCCAAAACAACTCGGAGAGGTTTTATTTGATAAGATGCAATTAGATCCCAAAGCGAAAAAAACCAAGACCGGCCAGTATGCAACAGGCGAAGATGTATTGGCTAAATTAGCAGGCACACATAAAATATGCGATGACATTTTAACCTTCAGGGAGCTTACCAAATTAAAGAATACCTATATTGATGCATTGCCTGAATTGATCAATAAAAAAACCGGAAGGGTACATACTTCTTATGCGCAGGCTGTTGCGGTTACCGGGCGCTTAAGCAGTACCAATCCAAATTTGCAAAATATTCCGGTACGTACCGATAGGGGAAGGGAGATACGTAAAGCCTTTATTCCACGCGATGCCAACCATGTGTTGATATCGGCAGATTATTCGCAAATTGAATTAAGAATTGTAGCTGCAATTAGTGGCGATGTAAATATGTGTGCTGCCTTTAAAACCGGAAAAGATATTCATACAGCAACAGCTGCCAAAATTTTTAATGTAGCGGAAACGGACGTAACAAAAGAAATGCGCTACAAAGCCAAAAGTGTAAACTTTGGTATCATCTACGGACAAGGTGCATTTGGCCTGGCAGAAAATTTAAAGATATCCCGTAGTGAAGCAAAAGAGATCATTGACAATTATAAAATGCAGTTTCCCAACATTCAAAAATACATGGATGATACCATAAATTTTGCTAAAGAAAATGGATATGTAATTACCTTGATGGGTCGTAAAAGATGGCTGAAAGATATTAATAGCGGCAATTTTACAGTGCGCGGTTTTGCAGAACGCAATGCTATTAACTCGCCCATACAAGGCAGTGCAGCCGATATGATAAAACTTGCCATGATAAAAATTCATCAGGAATTTAAGCAGCAGGGTTTTAAAAGTAAAATGTTACTGCAGGTACATGATGAATTGATTTTTGATGCGCACAAAGATGAGATTGAAATAATAAAGCCCATTATTTTACGCTGTATGCAAACTGCATTACTGTTACCGAATGATGTGCCAACAGATGCCGAAATGGGCATGGGAGAAAATTGGCTGGCAGCGCATTAAATTTCAATATCCATACCATTAAACAACGGTTGCACGGGCAAATTAATAGGATAGAAATGCAGCCAGGCACCCTTATTAAAAAAATTAAAATGAAGAAACCAACACTCATTTATTGTTACGATGCATACTGCGGCTGGTGCTATGGCTTTAGTGCTGTAATTACAAAAATTGCCGTCCATTTCAACAATGAAATTGATATGGAAGTATTTAGCGGCGGTATGATGACCGGAGAGGCTGCAATGCCGATTGAAGAAATGGCATCTTTTATTGAAAGCTCCTACAAACGGATAGAAGAATTGACCGGTATAAAATTTGGCGAAGATTTTTTATGGCATATTAAAAATCCGGACAAAAGCGATTGGCTGATGAATTCAGAAAAGGCCGCCATTGCATTGTGTATTTTTAAAGATTATTTTCCGGAAGATGCCTTATTATTTGCGACCGATCTGCAATACGCCTTAAATTTTGAAGGCAGAGATTTAACAGATGATGAAGCTTACCGGCACCTGCTGGAAAAATATAAAATTCCTGAAAACGAATTTTATGAAAAATTAAAATCCGCCGATTATAAAGACAAAGCCCATTACGAATTTGCGTTGTGCAGGCATTTACAAGTGCAAAGTTTTCCGCAACTCTTATTGCAGGAAAATGAATCCAAATTCCATTTAATTTCACAGGGTTATATTGATTATGATACTGTGGAATTAAGAATAAAAAATGTATTGTCAGAAATGATGGCGCGCGCTGTGGCTAATAATTAAAGCAGTTATTTAACCAATTTAAATGCCTTGTAAGGATTTTTCGCTATAAAACCGGCTCCTTCCTTACAATAGAATAAATTCTATTGCTACAAAATCGGTTGTGCCGCTGGCACTTGTAGGAATTACTTCGAAATTGCAATTTGAATTAAAAAATTAAGACTGAAACAACCATTACTTACCCCCAGTGCCATGGGCACGATTGAAATTGTAAACATGGATTTTAATCCATGGATATTTCGCTATAAAATCGGCTCCTTTCTGACAATAGAATAAATTCTATTGCTACAAAATCGGTCGTGCCGCTGGCACTTGTAGGAATTACATCAATATTGCAATTTGAATTAAAAAATTAAGACTGAAACAACAATTATTTACGCCCAGTGCCATGGGCACGATCGAAATTGTAACCATGGATTTTTCGCTATAAAATTGGCATCTTCCTGACAATAGAATAAATTCTATTGCTACAAAATCGGTCGTACCGCTGGCACTTGTAGCGATTACTTCGAAATTGCAATTTGAATTAAAAAATTTAGACTGAAACAACCATTATTTACGCCCAGTGCAATGGGTACGATTGAAATTGTAACCATGGATTTTAATCCATGGATGTTTCGCTATAAAATCGGCTCTTTGCTGACAATAGAATAAATTCTATTGCTACAAAATCGGTCGTGCCGCTGGCACTTGGAGGAATTACATCAATATTGCAATTTGAATTAAAAAATTAAGACTGAAACAACCATTACTTACGCCCAGAGCCATGGGTAGGATCGAAATTGTAACCATGGATTTTAATCCATGGATGTTTCGCTATAAAATCGGCTCTTTGCTGACAATAGAACAAATTCAATTGCTACAAAATCGGTCGTGCCGCTGGCACTTGTAGGAATTACATCAATATTGCAATTTGAATTAAAAAATTTAGACTGAAACAACCATTATTTACGCCCAGTGCCATGGGCACGATTGAAATTGTAACCATGGATTTTAATCCATGGATATTTCAAATTAAATCTCCAAACAAATATTCGGGATCATATTCCACATCGAATAACTGTAATAGCCTAATATATTCCGCTTTAAAAGTTTGTTTTTTATGATGAATTTCCTGGAATTGAATATATTTATATACGGTATCTATTTGCGAATGTCCATACGAAAATGCCCCGAATCCGCTTTGCCATTCAAATCTATGTTTAAGTATAGCTTGTTCGTTTACCCATTTAGAAGACTTTGCTTTTACGCTTTTCATAATGTTTGAAACGGAAAGTTTGGGTTTTAAGCCAAAAAAGCAGTGTACATGGTCTTCAATGCCATTTACAATAATATTTTTGCAGCCCGTTTCATTTATAAGCTGGCCTATTACCGCTAATAAATCCGGTCTCCAATTTTTACTGATAACAGCATCGCGGTACTTCACAGCAAATACAGCCTGAATATACATTTGGTGGTAGGTATTAGCCACAGGGTAAAAATTAAAAGTGTTTCAGGATTTTTTTATAGACAAAAAATAATCGACAACAATTAAATCTTGTATGCTGTATAAATTTAGTGAATTAAAATCGGCAAGTTTTATTTTTAAAAAAACGAAAGTAAATTAGTAATATAATTGACTATATAACAATCATTTCAAAATGGTATAACCATTTTATAAACCATTACCCCCAAAGCTAAAACCCTGTTTCAAAACGAAACAGGGCTTATGCATTCAATCAAAAAACCAAAATAACCTAGCTGTTACTATTGCTTGTTTGGCCGCTGGGGCCGCATGGCAGGTTCAATATCGTTCTTCCATTTTTTAAACTGTTCATCAGTAAAAATTTGTTTTAATTGCTCATCGCGGGTACCGCTTAATTTCATCATACCGGCACGCATGGCATCTCTGTCAGGTTCCCCTCCTGCCGCCATCATATCCTCTCTTAGCTTTTGTATTGCAGTATAATAAGTGCTAAAAACACTATCTGTCCGGGTAAGTTTTTTATCATCTAATTTAAAATCCGCGATCTTTTCATTAACAGCCTTTATTCTTTCGGCAACAGAAAGCCTCGGACCTCCACCAGGCCCTTGCGCAATGGCAAAACTTAGGTTAACAAGTAGGGCAATCATGATAATTCCAATTTGCTTTTTCATGTAATTAATTTTTAATGAAGGTGCTTAGATTTCTTATTAGACGTTTCTTTTTAAGAAAACAGTCGGGAATAAAAATTATTTTTTCATTTCCTCATTTTTTTTATTCAATGCTTTATAAAACAAAGAATCGAATTTTGGTAATTGTTGCGGACTGCACAAATTCCTGATATTTTTAAAATAGGTAAACATTACCAACTCTATCCCTTTCTGCTTCCTGCTTGCAAGTTCGGCGGTAGTACTAATGGCAGAATCGCTAAAATTTTCTGCTGTTAACTTTTTAAATTGCAGCGCTTTGTCTTTTCTTATGCTATCAAATAAGACTTTCATTTGCAATTTATGCCCGTTGTTTAACGAATCATACTGTTTCAATTGAGTTTTACTAAAAGCCATATCGTTTTGTAAAAACGAAGTTATCATGCCAAATTTATCTCCCCTGATGCCTTTTTTTTGAATGGGTTTTAAAACCAGCAATCCTATTAAAATAATATTGGTAACTAACAATATTCCAATAAGGATCAGCAATAGTCTACTCCTTGGTGCCGGGCTCATATTTATGGGTTTTCTGTGGTATATAATGTGGTGTAAATAGTAGTATATTCTTCTTCCTCTGTCGGGGCAGCAGTGGATCGTTCGGAAATACTCGTGTTTTTAACAGGCCGCTGCGTTATTATGACAGCAATATTTATTAAAAGAATTAAAAAAAGACCACATCCCATAACAGCCGGCCGGCAGATAAAAACTGCCAGATTTTCCCAAACACTTTTTGACTGCTCATTCATTTTTGCCAAAATACGGGTTAGCAGGAAGGGAGCCCCTTCAGCTCTTTGAATATTGTCAAAACTCTTTAAGGTTTCTTCAATTTGCCTGTCAATTTTTTCTTTGTTTTCCATACCTGTTTATTTGTCTGAATCTTGTAAATAATAATTTTTTAATACTTTCTTTAAATTGGCTTTAGCCCTTGCCAGCAAAGATTCTACAGCATAAAAAGAAATATTCATTATTAAGCCTACCTCCTCATTGCCCAGCCCTTCAATTTTATTTAAAGTAAAGGCAATTTTTTGCTGCGCGGGTAATTTTTGCAAAGCTTTAAAAAGTTTGGAGGCTCTTTCTTTATTATCCAATAACACACCCGGATGATTAAATTCTACCGGGTCTATTTCCGTTGAACTCCCTTCCCCAAATAATTGTTGCACAATTGCAAATCTCTTTTTTCGCCTGCGCTTTCTTTCCAAATCCAATGCCTTTGTTATGGCAATACGGTACAGCCAGGTAGAAAGTTTGGCAACGCCCCTAAAAGAACGTATCGATTGAAATACCTGAATAAATACTTCCTGTGTGGTATCTTCCGCGTCGGCCTCATTTTGTAAAATACTTAGCACAGTATTATAAACCATGTGCTGGTACAAGCTTACAACAGTACTAAAGGCCTGCTGCTCCCCTCTTTGTAAACAATTTATTAATTCCTGTTCAGATTGGTTCAAACCATATTATTTTTATTTCCAATCTAAAAATAGTTAAAAGGATGGATTAAAACCACCGCCACCACCGGGTCTTCCACCACCTCCCGGGCCATCCATACCTTCGCGGTTTCTGTAATTTCCATTACCGGTTTTAGCTGCAACACCAAAATTTCTTAGACTGTAAGTAAAGGTTAATAAAAAATATTGACGCAATACTTGCGTCTGTGCATCTTCAATATAAGCGCCGGTTACGGTTCTTACAATACTTTGATTTTGTTTTAACAGATCAAATACCGTGAGTTTTAATTCGCCCGCATGTTTGGCTAAAAACTTTTTACCAATGGCTGCATTCCATAACCAAAAACTTTGGTTATACCCTCCGGTCAAACCGCTGTAGGATTGTCCGGTGATATCATTGTTTATAAACCATCCTTTTTTATCCAATAAATTTATTTGTATACCTGCTGTCTGGTTTACATAATTAGAATTTGATGTAGTTACCGAGGTAGTAAGTGCATTATTAAAACTGGCATTGTACGACAAATTAAAATCTACATATTCGCTGATATTACTTGCAAATACTACCCCGGTATTGTACACATAATTGTTGGTATTGGTAAGATGGTAATTTATTAGGCCAGGCAGTTTGGAGTATGCAAAACCTGCGTTTACATTTACCACTGTTTTTATAAATTTTAGGGGAATGCTGTAAGTAAAAAAAGTACTTAGACTTTTATAGCCATCAAGGTTTACAGGTTTTGTTAATTGAGAGCCTTTATTTAGTTTTATACCTTGTTGAATAATGGTATCTTTTTGCGCAATGTAAATGGCATTTGATATATAATTTTGGGCAGTTTGTAAAAATATATTGGCAAATAAACTTCGGCTGGTTTTTGTGTTAGTATAACTATACCTGCCACTCAGCAGGTTATTGTAAGATTGTTTCAGCAAAGGGTTACCGCTGCTTACTCTTAACGGATCTGAAAGATTTACCACATCCTGTAATTGGTTAATAGATGGAAAATTTACAGAGGCCCGATAAAATAAACGGATATTGCTGTAAGTCGAAAACTTTTTTCGCCACATAAAGCTGGGCAGTACATTTTGAAAAGATTGGCTTACGGTTGTAGTAGTAGGATAAATTCGGTTGCTTTCTAACTTAGAATCCTGAAAATTTGCCCCCACCGTAATTTGCTCCTCTTTATTTTTTGAAAAACGGTAGTTTAAACCGGCGTTATTTGTTGTAATGGTATTATCAAATTTATTGGATAAAGCGGGCGTAAATAAGGTGTATTTCTGTCCATCGAAAGCATAAGTTTCCTGATTGGCTTTGTTTTTTTGAACAGATGGGTTATAATTAAATTGCAGCTGCGCCCTTGTGCCCAGCGGTTCTGTATAATTAAAGGATGCTCCAATAGTATGTCCGTTTGTTGCGTTTATAGATGATTGCTGCTGCACAGAGTCCGGCAACGTATTGGGATCAAAAAATCTGTAAGTGGCATTGGTAATACTGGTTCCATCATTGTTGGTATTGGTGGTATTTAAACCAACGGAAATGCTACGGCCTCTTTTTGCAAAGGAATGTCGAAACATAACATTGTTGCGTATATTAAACCCTTGTCTGTTGTTGCCATTATTATATATTGAAGTATTTAAGGTATCTAAAGGACCATAAAGATTTTGTAGTGCCGAAAAGGTATTGGCATTATTGTTTTGAATATTTACACTTGGTATAATAAAAATAGAATTATTGGAATCTATTTTATACTCTATCCGAAGGTTTAACCGATGGTTGGTGTTTGTGGTAAGTGCCTTGGTATTTTGAACTGAGTATAAATTTTTAGGTGAAGAAAATGTTTCGGTGCTGGTAAGCGACTCATTGGTATTGCTGCTATTGTTAAAAAAGTAACTGCCGGCAATAGTAATTTTTTTACCCAGTTGGTTACTGTAATTTATACCAAAAGCATTGGTGGTACTAATACCCGGCGTTTGGCCAACGGTAAAATTATTGGTATTACCACCACCACCACCCCTGCCACCACCTCCTCCACGACCGCCGCTGGAAGTAAGGCCTAACAGATCCTGCGAGCCAAAATTTTGTTGGTTAATATTATTAAAATTACCAACAAAAGATATCCTCCTGTTGCCATCAAACAAACTAATGTTTCCACCTGCTGCATACCTGTCATCTGTACCGTAGCCTGCATATACCCTACCAAACTGGCCGTTTTTAACGCCCGATTTTGTTACAATATTTATTGCTTTCACTGAGTTGCCATCATCAAAACCGGTAAGCTGGGCCTGGTCGCTTAATCTGTCGTACACCTGTATTTTATCTACTACTTCAGAGGGTAGGTTTTTCAATGCAGCCGAGGCATCATCTCCAAAAAAATCTTTTCCATCTACGGTAACTTTTTTTACGGTTTCGCCTTGTGCGGTAACGGTTCCATCTTTTGCAACGGTAATGCTGGGCATTTTTTTAATAAGATCTTCTGTCGTGGCATCGGGATTCACTTTATATTGGCTTGCGCTAAATTGTGTGGTATCTCCCTTCATCATTACGGCAGGTTCTTTGGCTATGATGGTAACTTCGTCTAAATCGGTGCCTTTTTTAGTAAATAAAAGGGTGCCGATATCATTTAAATTTGCTGCTACAATCACGGAACGCTTTAATTTTTGATAGCCTATCGAACTTATTTCAATATAAAATTTATTGGCTGCAATACCCTCAAGGCTAAAGTTTCCTGCCGCATCTGTAACAGTACTTTTTACCTCATTTTCGGTGCTGTCGCTTTGTAACCAAATAACTACCGTTGCGCTGCCTACCGGTTTTTTTGTAGTCGCATCCTGTAATAATCCCTTTATACCACCTGTTTGGGCAAATGAAATCACAGAGATTATATTGAATATTAATAGTATGTATAACGCTTTCTTCATAATTAAATTCCTTTGATATTTATAAGACGACGAACTGCTAAAAAAACAGGCGAAATTTTTAACATTTAATAAATCAGGTTTAATACCCATAATGCCGGCAAGCGCGCAGAAAATTTTTTTCTCCGGAAAGAACGGGTTAACAATACCAATTCATGCCTGGAGTTTCCTTTGTCAAGTTTCTTTTTTTCTAAAATAATCAGCCATGGATCTTAAATGCTCAAAACGGATAAGGATAAATGCACTCCAATATTCTTTAAATTACCTGATACAAGACCTCTTTAAACATATTAAAAAATTTTATATTTTTTTTTTAGTTTAACAAGTGTTGCCAATGCCTTCAGAAGTTTATCTTTACTACCTAAAAAATTACAGTTATGGATTATAATAGACTCGTTTCAGTTACCGGCCTAGGCGGATTGTACGAATTACTCTCTTCAAAAGCAGATGGTGGTGTAGTGAAATCATTGGATGATAAAAGCACCAAATTTGTGAGTACCCGTTTACATAATTTTTCTCATTTGGAAAGTATTGAAGTATTTACTGTAAAAGATAATGTTAACCTGGTAGATGTTTTTACTGCTATGAAAGCAAGTGAAGAAAAATTACCCGATGGTAAAGCAGATGCAAAAGCCATTAAAACTTATTTTGAAAAGGTATACCCGGAAATGGACTTTGAGAGGGTGTACAACAGCGATATGAAAAAGATGGTAAAATGGTACGAACAACTTACTGCTAATGCGGTTGAAATTAAATTATCAAAAAATCCTGAGCAAGACGGAGCCGCTGCTGTACATGAAATTGCAACCCCAAAAACCAAGGCAAAAGAAACAAAGTCGGTAAGCGTAAAAGCTGCACCTCCTAAAAAAATAGGTTCTTCCAGAAACATGGCCTAAGCCTGTAGCTTTGTATAAATATTTTACTGCTCAATTGGAGCAGTAATTAAAACATAACACTACCGTAGTTGTAATAACTACGGTAGTGTTGTTAAACACCTAAATTTTTTCGTATGTACACCGCAGCTATAACAAAAACACCCCGCCATTTTGTACCCGCAAATTTTGTGGTAACTGATTGGCAAAACCTGGAACCCTTTTTTAAAGACCTGGTAGAAAGAAATATTGATACCAAAGAATTGATGGAACAATGGTTGAAAGACCAAAGCGAACTGGAGGCCGTTATTAGTGAAGATGCTTGCTGGCGCCAGATAAAAATGACCTGTGATACAGAAAACAAAGCTCTTGAAGAAGCCTTCAACTTTTTTTGCCTGCAAATTCAGCCCAAAATTCAGCCTTACTCGGATATCCTCAATAAAAAATTGGTCAACCATCCATTAACGGCAACCTTAGATAAGGACACTTATTTTACCTACCTGCGCAGTGTTGGTAAAAGCATTGAATTATTTAGAGAAGAAAATATTCCTATTCAGGCATCACTGGCGGTATTGCAGCAACAGTACGGAGTTATTACGGGCAAGATGACGGTGAACATTAACGATAAAGAATATACTCTGCAACAAGCAGCTAAATTTTTAGAAAGTGAAGATAGAAATGTACGGGAAGAAGCTTACCGGAAAATTCAGGAAAGAAGGTTGCAGGATAAAGATGCCCTAAGCGAACTCTACAACCAACTGATAGAAAAACGCCACCAGGAAGCACTTAACGCAAATTTTACCAATTACCGCGACTATCGTTTTAAGGAGTTGGGCAGGTTTGATTATACCAAAGATGATTGCTTTGCTTTTCACCAGGCGGTTAAATTACATGTGCTGCCGCTTGTAAATATTATCTACCAAAAGAAAAAAGATAAATTGGGGCTGGATGTTTTGCGTCCATGGGATTTAGATGCGGAACCTGCAGGTACGCCCTCTTTAAAGCCATTTAAAACAAGTGATGAATTGATTAATAAAAGCATTGAGTGTTTTTCAAGACTTCGTCCATTTTTTGGTGATTGCCTTAAAAAGATGCAGGAGCTAAAACAATTTGACCTGGATAGCAGGATGGGTAAGGCACCGGGCGGTTACAATTGCCCTTTAGCAGAAACCGGTGCTCCTTTTATATTTATGAATGCAGCAGGGCAAATGAATGATGTAACAACAATGGTGCATGAAGGCGGCCATGCGGTACATTCTTTTTTAGCACACCCTTTAACCCTTACCGGTTTTAAAGAATACCCCATGGAAATTGCAGAAGTTGCCAGTATGGCGATGGAACTTTTTAGTATGGAAAATTGGGACGTATTTTTTAGCGACCCTAAGGAACTTACCCGTGCTAAAGAACACCAGTTGGAAAGAGTGATCACTATATTTCCATGGATAGCAATTGTTGATAAATTTCAACATTGGATATACGAAAACCCAACACATACAGTAGCCGAAAGAACCACCGAATGGAATACAATTTTAGCAGAATTTCAAGACAATATTATTGATTATAGCGGTCTTGAAAATTACCGCAGTAATGCCTGGCAGCGCCAATTGCATTTGTTTGAAGTACCGTTTTATTATATTGAATACGGCATTGCTCAACTAGGTGCCATCGGCATGTGGATGCAGTTTAAAAAAGATCAGCAAAAGGCACTTAATAATTATTGCGAAGCCTTAAGTTTAGGCGGCACCAAAACCCTTCCGGAATTATATAAAACCGCCGGTCTGAAATTTGATTTTAGTCCTGATCAAATAAAGGTGTTGATGGAATTCGTAAAAGACGAAATGAATGAAGTGGTGTAGTTTTCATCCAGGGGTTTAAAGGATATTTAATAAGACCGATGTTGAAGCTAATTATTTTTTAATAATCGCGTAAACTTTCCGGAAAATATGCCCAAGATTTAATAAATATTTTTAATTGAGGGAACTAATTGTTCCCCTAATTATTTTACTGACAATCGTCGCAAACGCCATTTACAACCATGGCTTTTTGTGTAGGTTTAAACCCTTTTGGCAATTGTACATCCGGAATGGAAACTTCATCCAGACAAATGGTTTTACTGCAATCATCGCAAACAAAATGAACATGGTTATCGTGGTGGTGGCCAGTTTCGCAATTGTCTTTACATAAAGCGTATAAAATAGAATTGTCAATTGTAGGTATGGTGTGTATGATACCCTTGTCTACAAAGGATTGCAGGGTTCTGTAAACGGTTACCCTATCAAAAGAATCTCCGGTGCTTTTTTCAATATCAGCATGCTCCAGAGCGCCATCAGTATTTAAAAATAATTCCAGAATTTTTTTGCGCGCATCTGTAATACTCAGCGCGTGCTTTTTTAATATATCAAGCAATGATTCCATGGTATTATTATTTTAAAATGCCTTGCTTAAAATTTAAAACAAATATATCCCTATTAAAAGATTGTATTTATCACGAAAGTAAAATGCCTTTGTAGGATCAGACCGCGGCCTGATCCTTTATAAATTTCATCAAACTCCCCTTAAAATTCTGGTTTGATGTTTTTCTTTTATCAGCCCGTTTATATCCCTCAATAATTTTTGAATTTCATCTTCTTTTAAGCCATCATAAACACCCCGAAGCCTGCCTTGTCTGTCAACCAAAGCAAATAGTTGCGTATGTATAAATTGATCGCTAATATTTTGTGCGGTATCCGGTTTGTTATTGTCAATTAAATAACTGTGTCGCGCCATATCATACAAAGCCGTTTTGTTGCCGGTAACAAATTGCCATTGCGGGTTTGGAGGTGTTTGTTTACTACCGGTTAAAGTATCATAATCTATTTTAAAAGAGCCATCCTCATTTTTTATAAGTTTGCCATTTAACATTTTTTGCTCGTACTTTTTAAGCAGCGGTACCGAGTCAGTTTCCGGCATACAGGTATGCGATATAATAGTAAAATTACTGTCAGCCTTATGTGCATCAAAAACCCTGCGCATGTTTGCATTCATTTTTGGACAGATCCCTTTGCAGGTGGTAAAAAAATATTCTGCCACATATACTTTGCCATCAACATCATTTTCTGTAACCGTTTTATTATTTTGGTTGGTAAAAGAAAAAGCATGTACATTATTATTAATCACCGGCAGGGGCGATTGCTGAATATCTGTCTGGCTAAAAACATACACGAAATATCCGCCAAATAATAATACAAAAAAACCAACGTACCAGATCCACTTTTTATTCATTTTATCAATTTTTGCAAAGCTACCACCAAACAAGTTGGTAACGCCTATTGGTTAACCAGTTTTACAATTATTTTTACAACCCGCATATAATTAAACAACAAATGCTGTGCTTACAAGTTATTAAGTTTAAAGATTTTAACAAATGCCCCATCCAAAAACTATAATAATTTAGCCTGCCCCTTGTATTTTTAACGCGAAAAGCTGCAATAAAACTTCAATGCACACTTTTAAATACGCGTTACACAAAATTTTACAAGCAAATTTTTAAGTAAGCATCAAAATAATTACTATCCTAATATTTGCAACAGCATTGCAAAAATACTATCTTTGCGCATCTTTAAAAAATGAATATAAAAATTAATTGGGATGCCCTGGGAGTTGCTACATCTTTAGCCTGCGCCATTCATTGTGCCGTATTGCCAATAATAATTACCTCCCTGCCCATTTTAGGAATCAATATTATTCACAATGCTTTTTTTGAATGGAGCATGATTTTACTGGCGTTTTTAGTTGGTCTGTATTCTTTAAGGCATGGGTATATTAAACACCATCGATCCTTTGTGCCGGTTATCATTTTTGCAGTTGGCTTTATATGCCTGATTCTAAAACAATTTTTTTCGGCAGCAGAATACTATTTTTTATTTTTTGCAGTCACTTTTATATTGACAGCTCATGTTACAAATTATAAAATGTGCAATAGAATGAATTGCGCCGCAACAAATCAAGCTGTATAATCAGCTGCAGGCAATATCTTTTCTTTTGACAGCATAAAATAAACAGCTCCTTTTTGTTGCAATTTTACCAACAGCAACAATTATATTAGTAACTTCCTTACATGATTAAAAATCTTTACGTTACCTGCTTAATTTTGATAACCTCATTTGTAGCTTTTAGCCAAAATAGAGAAGAGAAAAGTATTCGTAATTTACTATTGCAACAAACGGTGGCATGGAATAATGGCAATTTAAAGCAGTTTATGCAAGGCTACTGGCAAAGCGATTCGCTTATGTTTATAGGTAACAGAGGTGTGACTTATGGCTGGCAAAATACCCTTGATAATTATAAAAAAAATTATCAGGACACGGCGGCCATGGGACAACTAAATTTTGAATTATTGGAGCTGAAACAATTATCCAATCAAAATTATTTTGTGGTAGGTACCTGGCAACTCACCAGAACAGCGGGCAATTTAAAAGGAATATTTTCTTTGTTATTTCGTAAGATAAAAAATAGCTGGGTAATTATAGCAGATCATTCCAGCTAAAAGAGATTGTTTGAGCGTTTTAAAAAATCAGGTAAAGATAAAATCGGTAAAACAAGTTTGGTGCAGGTTAGGGAAGATGTAAAATTTATAAAATTGATATAACGAAGAATTTCGGGAATTAGAATAATTTGTAAACAAACTTCTAATTTTCAATGCCTGATCGAAAGGATACTCCTTTTTAATATGGAATATAAATTTTTACTCCCCAATTTCCTTCCAGCCTTTCCACTTTTTTTTGAAATAATAAATAAGCCAGCCAAAACTTGCTATAAAACAAATATAATACAGGTAATTACCCCAGGTAGCATGACCTTCAAAAAAGGCGAACCCATAATAAATTCCGACACTCATATTTATTAAAAGCCAAACCAGCGCCATCGAAATGGTTTGCATTATTCGTATCAAAAATTCTCTAACATCAGGTTCCATATTTCAAAAGGTTATGCTTTAAGGTTCCGTATCAATAATGGAAAGATCAGGTATGCCAATTCTATTTAACCAATAAATTACTGAAAGCAGTGCTGTCTCCATTAAATACATTAAAATCTACATAATGTTCAATACCGTTGACCTGCCCGGTTTCGTTGTGTTGCCAAAACACCCAGCTTCTGGTAATGCGCGGTTTATCTTTTACTAAATAATGCGCCACCCATAGCGGGTAATCATCAAATTTGTTGCCTAAAAAACTATTATAAAATGATGCATTTGTATATATTATTGGTTTAATATGATAATGGGCTTCCACCATCGTTAACCAGTCGCTTACTCCCTGTTGTAATTTGGCCATGGGTGTACCATTGATTTGTTCTACATCCAAAACAGGCGGTAAATCTCCTTTTGATAAATTTACTACGGATATAAAATTTTCTGCCTGCGCCTTTCCGCTTTTGGATGGAACATAAAAATGATAAGCTCCCCTGGTTATTCCGGCTTGTTTGGCAGCCTGCCAATTATTTATAAATTGATCATCTTCATTTTGAACACCTTCCGTTGCTTTAATAAATCCAAAACCTATCCTGATGTCTTTTATTTGCATGGCTTTAACCTCTTCCCAATCAATAGCAGACTGGTGCCGGCTTACATCTATACCATGAATGGTATAGCTTACAGGTATATCGATACCAAATCCCTCATAATGAATGAATTTGGGCGAGTAAATATATCTAAATCCATAATAGGCTACCATCGCGAGGCAGGGGAATATTATAAAAGTTATAAATATCGTTTTTGCTTTTTGTTGCTTTTTTCTTTTTGCCACATTGTTAAAATACGATACAAAATTGCGTAAAACTGCTTACAATTACTAGAATATTACGGGCTATTTTTAGTGTAAACCGGGTAGCCGGCACATATTTTAACAGTTAAAAGGTTTTTCTTTTGGCAGTTTCCGCTAGATTTGTTCAATTGAGATTACAAAAAAAGATAATAAGCATGGTTATAAAAAAAATTATCACAGCAGTTTTTGCCAAATCAATAGGTATTTTTTACGTAATTATTTTACTTGCCGGCGTTAACAGTGTTTTGGCTCAAAACATTGCCGATAGCAGTAAAAAAGTATTATTTGCGGCAGCGCATGTAAAAAAAGAATCTGTCTATATTCTTAAACAAGCGAATGTAATTTTTCCTGAAATTTTAAAAGGTAACGAAACTTTAATAGCAGATTATGTAGTGGAGTATGGTAATAATAATAAGGCGTTTATTACAGGAATGTATGCTAAAAGTAAAAAAATAATGCCTCAAGTGCATACCATCTTAAAAAAATATGCTATTCCGGAAGAGTTAAGTATGCTAATGTTACTGGAGTCTGAATGTAACGCCAACGCAGTTTCAAAAGCAGGCGCTGTTGGTTATTGGCAGTTTATGGATGTTGTGGCAAGGCAATACGGTATGCGGACAGCACATAAATTGCGCTCGGCAGATAAAGCAAAGTTGTCACATTTAAATGGTGCAAAAGCAACTGCCTTTAAAAATAAAATGGCCCGGCAAACGGACGACAGGCGAAACTTCAGCAAATCAACTGTTGCTGCTGCACGCTATTTACGTGATAGTGAAAAAGTACTTAATGATGATTGGTTGCTCATTGCAGCAAGTTATAACTGCGGCGTAGGGGGTGTTTTAAAGGCAATGCGGAAAAGCGGTTTACAAGATCCTGATTTTTGGGACATTAAAAAATACCTTCCAAAAGAAACCCGCAATTACGTTATGAATTTTATTGCTTTAAACGTTCTTTATAAAAATTACGATAATTATGTGGACAATAATTTAGTATTTACTCCGGTTAAAATATTAATACCGGAAAACCTTACCCCATCCCGCACCGAAATTTTGGGGGATAGTGAGGGTACTATTTATTAAAATATTTTTAATTCCTTTGAAGGGAATAAGTGTATTTAGCCGGTTTGTTGAGCTAGCTGCGGTTAAATAAAATTATTGTTTAAGGATTATTTTATTTCATTTGCAAATCATCAGCCGGTTTCAATAAATTTTTATACTCTCTTTATCTATTGCTTTAACCACGTTAAGCATTCAAAAATTAATTGCTTAACAACAGCACTATTTTTAACAGCGACAATTTTACCATATTTAGCACATAAAGAATAACCAGTCTGTACCCAACTGGTTATTTTTATTAGCAACCATCGCGATTGAATTTTAATTTTTAAAAATAGGAAAGGGATTTTAAAAATGTACTTCAATATAACTCATGATTTTACTTACTATCTATCACTTGTTTTGTTAACTAACGGCATTCAATAAGCATCTATAAACTAACTTTGTTATTATGCCTACAATTAATTGGAACGATACCATTAACCTGGCCAAAAAACTTACCGTAAAAAGATGCTGGAATGGCATCAAAGTGCTGAGTAGTTTTTACATTGGCAGGCTTTTAAAAAAACCGTTGCAATGGGGTTACCCGGTTTCTATTTCTTTTGAGCCAACGACCAGCTGCAATTTACGCTGCCCTGAATGTCCAAGCGGCCTGCGCGCTTTTACCCGGCCAACCGGCATGCTGCAAAAAGACTTTTTTACCCGCACCATTGATGATATTCACAAAGAATTATTGTACCTGATATTTTATTTTCAGGGAGAACCTTACCTTAATTCCGATTTTTTGGATATGGTAAAATATGCCAGCAGCAAGGGTATTTACACTGCAACAAGCACTAATGCACATTATTTAACCGATGCTGCAGCAAAAAGAACCATCGAAAGCGGTTTGGACAGGCTAATTATTTCTATTGACGGTACTACCCAGGACGTGTATAAGCAATACAGGGTTGGTGGCAACCTGGATAAGGTAATTGAAGGGGCAAAAAATATTGTAAAATGGAAAAAGGAGCTTAACAGTAAAACCCCCTTTGTTTTTTTTCAGTTTTTGGTAGTTAAACCCAACGAACATCAAATTGAGGATATTAAAAAACTGGCCAAAGAAATTGGGGTAGATGAAGTTCGTTTTAAAACGGCGCAGATATATGATTATGCAACTGACCCCAATAACCTGATACCTGAAACGGATAAATTTAGTCGCTATAAAAAAAATGCCGAAGGAAATTATGTGCCTAAAAATAAATTATCCAACCGCTGCTGGAAAATGCAGCATGCAAATGTAATTACCTGGGATGGATTGGTAGTACCCTGCTGTTTTGATAAAGATGCCATGCATCAATTGGGGAATTTAAAAACCCAGTCTTTTAAAGAAGTCTGGAATAACGATAATTACAAACAATTTAGAAATGATTTGATGAGGAGCCGGAAAAACATAGATATCTGTGCCAATTGCAGCGAAGGCGCCTCGGTGTGGAAAGATTAACAGGTTATAATAAAATTAAAAAATTTGCCTTTTTTTGGAGAGATGGGTAATATTTATTACAATTATAATGAAATGCCCGTGTCAAAATTTAACGAATATTTCCATCAAATTTATTAAAAGATTTCATCTTTCTGCTATCCTTTTTGTTTATAAAATATTACGTATTTTTTTTATAGGTTTTTTAAGTTACATCACCTTAAACACCCTTACCTTAAATTTAAATCATCAGTTAATTTCAAAATAGATATCGGGCTATACTGCCCTGTTATTAATTTTCGCCAATTTTATACTATTGGAGATTTTCGTTTATTGAACTATAATTATGATTTCGCCCAAAATAAGTTCCTTGCTTCACAGGCACCGGGACCGGGAGCTTGTAAAAGACTTACAATTAATCATTAAAAAATTGGAGAATATACTGGAATAGCATTAGTCACAGCATTTAATACAGCGGCTATAACACTACTTTTATTCCTTTGCTTATAAATAGTACGTAAGTGTTAAAGCCAACCTGTTGATGTTTTTTTTTATATTATTACTAGATGGTACACATTACTGCTATTGAAAAATTATTGCATAAATTAATACCCTTAAAGCCGGCCAATATTGATAAACCTGGCCTTGAAATCATAGATATGATAAGGGCAAACACGCCAGGCATACCAATTATTTGTATTGTGCAGGGTGCTTTTGCGGAAATAGATTATTTATTATTTGGCATACCGGATTGGGGAATCTAGGGTTTTGTTACCGGTGTTTTTGAATTTTTTCAATTATTATATACTATTGTAATATGGGTGACGTTGGTTATATATCTTTATAGTATCGGGCACAATTATACCGCAGCAGGTCTGGCTTTTTATAGCCTGGTTATTTCAGGCAGGGTAGATTATATTACAAGGTTTGGTTTATTAAAAAAAAATGGGCAATGTGCATCTTTTGATAACCATATTGGATTTAATTGCTGGCTTAAGATTATTTGGTTTTATGATTTTGATCTTAAGCCCATTGATGGTAATTTATTTTATAATTTTTATAAAAAAAGACACCTATTAATAATTACGGATGATGAATACATCACTTTAAGTTAAAATATTAAATTGATATATAAATAAAGCCGGCATGGTTGTGCGGATTCCTAAAACCAATTAATTAGTCCAAATAAAATTATAAAAGATCGATAAGCACCTATAAAATGAGTATAGATAAAGACATTAAACAACGAAGTTTTAAAAACGAGTACCATAAAGCCATTGTAAATTTAATTTTTACATATAATTGGACCACAGAGCAGTTGAAGCAGGTATTGGAAAGAAGCGGCCTAACCTTACAGCAATTTAATATGTTGCGTATACTAAGGGGTAGTGAAATTCCGCTTTCTACCTTGCAAATTAGGGAAAGAATGCTCGATAAAATGAGTGATGCAAGCCGCATTGTAGACCGGATGGTAATTAAGGGGCTTGTTAAAAAAAATACCTGCAAAGCAGATAAGCGACTTGTTGATGTAACCATTACCCCCAAGGGTTTGGGCATATTATTACATCTGGATGGACAGGAAGATAAAATGGAAAAGATAGTAAAGGCACTCAGTGTGGCTGAGGCTAAAAGTTTTAATAAATTGTTGGATAAGATCCGTCAATCCAACTGATAAAATTACTGATGCAAAAAATTATTGTAAGCGTAAGCCTGTTATTGCTTTTTATAACAAAATGTATTGCGCAGGCAAAGCCGGAGTTTAGGGGTGTTTGGGTAGCCACTGTTGATAATATTGACTGGCCTTCAAAAGGTGTTTTTAACAGCGATGTGCAAAAAGCTGAATTTATTGAATTACTGGATATGCACAAACGCAATGGACTTAATGCTATTATAATGCAGATTCGCCCTGCGGCAGATGCCTTTTATCCCTCTCAATATGAGCCCTGGAGTCAGTGGCTTACGGGTCTGCAGGGCAAGCCTCCCGTTCCATATTACGACCCGCTGGAATTTATGATAACCGAAACCCATAAAAGAGGAATGGCTTTTCATGCCTGGATGAATCCTTACCGGGCGGAGTATAGTATTGGTAGCAGTGTTATGGCTCCCACACACATTACAAGGCTGCATCCGGAATGGTTTTTAGTTTACGGAGATAAAAAATATTTTGATCCCGGAAGTGCCGAGGTAAGGCAATATGTTGCCGAAATAGTAAAGGATGTGGTTAGCAGGTATCCCGTGGATGCCATACATTTTGATGATTACTTTTACCCTTATCGACTACCGGGAAAAGAATTTCCGGATAACAACAGCTACCTGCAAAATGGAAAAGGTTTAAGTAAAGATGATTGGCGGAGGAGCAATACCGACTCTATAATTGCCCTGCTAAGCAAGGTAATTAAAGCTACTAATAAAAAATGCGAATTTGGAATTTCTCCTTTTGGCATCTGGAGAAATCTTTACCAGGATTCCGTAAACGGTAGCAACACACATGGCGGGGTTACCAATTATGATGATTTATATGCCAACATATTATTATGGCTAAAAAATGGGTGGATAGATTATGTAGCTCCTCAAATTTATTGGGAGATAGGCCATCCCCGTGCCGATTACAGTGCTTTAACTGACTGGTGGAATAGCCATAGCTATGGCAGACATTGTTATATTGGCCTCGGCATTTATAAAGCCAATACAAGTAAAGAATGGCGCGACCCAACCTTAATTCCGAGAGAAATACAATTGCTTAGAAGCAAGCCAAATGTACAGGGAATGATTTTTTTTAGCAGCGCCTCCTTTAAAAATAATCCCAATGGCTGGAGTGATAGTTTACGGTTAAATTATTTTAAAGATTCTGTAGGGTTACCGGTAATGGATTGGATAAAATAAGGAGTGGTGCTAATATCTTTTTTAAATGCAACGTCAACTTTCAAAAGTTTGCACACTATACCAAAATTACTTTTCAAATCAAATAGCTTATCCTGCCTAATTGACTAAGCTTCTTAATAGTGGTTTAAAATTTATTTTGAGCTTTAAGGAATTTGAATTTCTGGAAGATAATACCGGGACATAATAAACCCTCCGGTATTATCTTTGCAACATGGCAGAAGATCTACAAATAATTACGGGCAATAAAGAAGAACAATACAAGGCAATTATTCCACAAATAAAGGCATTAATTGGCGGTGAGCCCGACCTTATTGCCAACCTTGCCAATATTACGGCAGCTTTAAAAGAACAATTTGGCTGGCTATGGGTAGGTTTTTATTTGGTTAAGCATGAAGAGTTGGTTCTAGGGCCGTTTCAGGGGCCGGTGGCTTGTACGCGTATAAAAAAAGGAAGAGGTGTTTGCGGCAGTAGCTGGCAACAAGAAACAACATTGATAGTACCTGATGTAACTAAATTTGCCGGACATATTGCCTGCAGCAGTTTATCTATTTCCGAAATTGTTTTGCCCATCATACGCAATAACGTGGTTATTGGCGTGCTGGATGTTGATAGCGAAACTGAAGCGCTGTTTGATGAAACCGATAAAAAATACCTGGAAGAAATTTTAGCTGAAATTATATTTTAAACCTTTGGTGTATTGTCTTTCCAGCCCCATAAATATTTGCAGGCATAAGTTCTGTAGGGGCTCCATCCGGCAGAAATCTCCATCATTTTTTTTCTTACATTTTTTTTATCTGCAGTGTCGAGCCCGTAGAGCTTTGCAAAGCTTTGTTGTATACCAAGATCGTCCAATGCAAATACATCTTCGCGGCCTAAAGTAAACATCAATATCATTTCAACTGTCCATTGGCCTACGCCTTTTATAGCACTGAGGTATTTTATTATCTCCTCATTACTCATTTTTTGAAGCTTGCTATCCGTTAATTTTTCGGCTAAAAAAAATACACATACATTTTGAACATAGGTTGTTTTTGCAGCCGATAATCCAATACCACGAAGGGTTTCAAAAGGGATATCTATAATTTGCTGCAGGGTAGGCTTTTTATTTTTATATAAATTTAAAAATCGTTCAAAAATAACTGCAGCTACTTTAGTATTTAATTGCTGGCTAAGTATTGATGCACATAAACGCAGGTACACATCTTTTTTTGGGACTAAAACATACGGCTCCCGCAAAGCAATGATGGCTTTTAATTTTTTATCTTTATTAAGGTGTATTAGATGTTCCATAGCAATTATTTACCATAAAAATTTAAACCAGATAGCATTTAAGGCTATTGTTATTTTTTGGTGCAGCATCTAAAAATTTTTAGTTCAGATAAATTACTTTATTGAACTTTTTTGTTAAAATTTTTAAATGGGCAGGTTGCTGTACTACCTATTAAATAATATTGCAAGACTATTTGTACTGCTTAATTTTATTTCCAACTATTACCCTGTATTGTAATCAATCATTGCTAAACTGTTTACATATTCCAGCTCATTCCCCCATCTTTTTCATCCTTTAAGGCAATACCCAAACTGGTTAATTGATTCCGTATTTTATCGGATGTGGCATAATCCTTTTTTGCCTTTGCTTCTTTACGGATATCTATCAGCAATTGCATTACGCCATGTAAACTATCATTATTGGACGGTGTTATATTTGTTAAACCAAACACCTCCACCATATAAATTTTAAATTGCTTTTTTAACAGATCTAGCGTAGTGGCAGCCATTGCTCCTGCAGCAATATGCCCGTCTTTTATGCCATTAATAATATGGGCCAGTTCAAACATATTGGCTAATATTTTAGCCGTGCTAAAATCATCGTCCATAAATTCTTCGAACTCCCTAACCCAATGCAGCACTTTTTCATTTAACTCCTTGTCACTTGCCTCCGGGTTTTCTTCCATTGGCAACGCTTGTAATACTTCATACACCTCCCACAATCTTTTTAAAGCCTTTTCACTTGCCTGCAATGCCTCGCTGCTAAAGTCTACCGGACTGCGATAATGACTTTGCAGAATAAAAAAGCGAATTGTCATAGGTGTAAAGGCCTGTGTTAGCAAAGGATGATTGCCACTAAACATTTCTGTTAATTTAATAACATTATTGTAACTCTTGCCCATCTTTTTGCCATTGATGGTAATCATATTATTGTGTATCCAATACCTGGCAGGCATATGGTTATTGCAAACCGTACTTTGTGCAATCTCGCTTTCGTGGTGTGGAAATTGAAGGTCCATTCCGCCACCATGAATATCAAATTCTGCTCCCAAATATTTAGTGGCCATGGCAGAACATTCAATATGCCAGCCCGGAAAACCATCGCCCCATGGACTTTTCCATCGCATAATATGCTCGGGTGCAGCAGACTTCCATAAAGCAAAATCTGCCTTATCCTTTTTTTCCTGCTGCCCATCCAGCTCGCGGGTAGTTTCTAAAAGGTCATCCATTATTCTTCCGCTAAGTTTGCCGTAATCATGTGTGGCTGCATATTTTTTTAAATCAAAATATACAGAACCATTTACTTCATAAGCGTAACCGGCTTTCATAATTTGTTCTATCATGTTAAGCTGTTCAACAATATGGCCGGTGGCAGTTGGTTCAATACTTGGCTCAACACAATTAAATTGCAACATTGCCCAATGAAAAAGATTGGTATATTTCTGCACCAGTTCCATGGGTTCTAATTTTTCTAAAATTGCTTTTTTACCTACCTTATCTTCTGCTTCTCTTCCTTCCTCTTCAAAATGCCCTGCATCGGTAATATTACGCACGTACCTTACTTTATAGCCTTTGTAGCTTAGGTATCTGAATATAAAATCGAATGTTATATAAGGTCTCGCATGTCCTAAATGGCTTTCGCCACTAACAGTTGGGCCGCAAACATACATGCCAACATGACCCGGCGTTATTACTGTAAATACTTCTTTTTTACGCGTGTAGGAATTATATACTTTTAATGACATTGGTTTATTTTAGATGGCCGACTTATAAAATACCCGGCACATTAGCATGATTAATGATTTATAATTAGGTTGATCTTTTAATATTTTTTACCTTTTGAAGTTTTATTAAAAGATATGGTTTACATATTTCAAGGAATGTTTCTACAAATTCATGGTGAGGTGCGTTAAGATATTGGACTATGCCGGCAGGCTGCAACAAGGGATAAACAACTCTTTTTTTCAATTAAATGAATAATGGTCAAATATAATAAAAAATTAAAACTATGGCGCAGTTACTTGTTTAGATTTTTTGGAAATATCGGTGAAAATTGGAAAATGATCACTTAGTTTTTTAGCTACCCTGGTAAACTGCTCCACTTTATATGATCTGTCTACAAAAATATTATCAATACGAAGGGTAGGTGCAATGCCACTAAAAGTTCGGCCCAGCCCCAACCCCTTTTCTTCAAATGCATTGTACAAGCCCTTTCCAATAGTTTCATACGCATAAGAATTTGGTAAATCATTAAAATCGCCGCAAACAACAACCGGGTATGGACTTTTACTTATTTCGTCCCTTACTTTGTTGGCTTGTAACTGCCGCCTTAAAAAACCAGCCTTTAGTTTACTTAAAATATTTTTGGATTCCTGCACCTCATTACCGGATTCTTTAATGGGGTCATCTATATATTTTAAATTGGAGATAGAAAATTTTAGTGATTGCAGGTGAATATTAAAAACTCTGAGCGTATCGAAATTTTTAACAATATCAATGTATTGAAAAATTGAATTGTAATCGTATGGATAAATGGCAATTGTATGCCTGTTGATGATGGGATATTTTGAAAAAATGATAATGCCAAAATGTTGGTTATACAAATAATTTTCTCTCCAGTTATAGCTGTAATACTCATCAGGAAATTTGAGCGCCAACTCAAAATCTACAATGGAATAAAAGGAAAACTTTCTATAATAAGCCGTGGTAAGGTCAACAACACTATCTCCTGCTACCATCTCCTGAAAACAAGCGATATCGGGCTGGTATTTATTAATAAGCGAAATCATATTATCATGAACCTCATGATTTTTTTTGTAATTCAACACATCAAATTGTGCCACATTCCAACTCATTACCCGGATATTACCGGAATCTTTAGCTATTGTAAATGAAGTTGAAAAGTTTAAAGGAAATATTTTTAAAATATTTTTAAAACTTACCATTAATATCGCAATAAAAAGCAAAGCCCATTTAGACTTTACAAATATCCAAAATATAAAAAAAGCTAATAAAATAAGTAGGAAATAGAAACTCGACAATGTTAACAACCCAACGAACCATCGCGCTTTGGAATATAATAATTGATTATTACAACCAATTAAAAACAATGCAGCAGTTAATATATTGATCAGAATTAAAACCTTTTTGGTCAATATGCGAAAAAGGGGTTTAGGCATTTTATAAAGATACCTATTTGCACGTTTAAAATAATTCAGGTAAAAAAAATACTAAAAAAGGATTTTATACTGTAAAGATAAGCAGCATAAATTGAAGTAATTAGCAGATAATGAAATAGTTAAATAGCTAATAATTTTTAAAACAGTATATTTATCTGTAATATATAAGACTATAAAAAGGAAACCCAAATTAACAATTTTAAAAAATCTAATTTTACTTAAAAATTGTTTTCCAATTCTAAGTAAAATAAATACTTATAAATTAGGGCACACGCTAATAATTTAAATATCTTCCTCAGCTGCTCTTTTTAAAATATTCTTTTCCTCATCTGTTAAAAGATGGTAGCCTTTCTGGTTAATTTTATCCAAAATTTCGTCAACTCTTTGGGGAGTAATATTGGCCGTCTTTTTAAATGGCTTTCTCCCTTCCGTGTTATAGAAAACCTTTTCCTTAAAGTTGACTGTATTTTTGCTTGGGGATGGAGTAAAAATATTCATGAACCAATTATATAAATTATTCATCCAAATACTGCCATCAATATCTTTTTTTAACAGATAAATAAATACAAATCCTGCAGCAGCACCACCAAGATGTGATAAACTAAAAGCAGCACTTAAAGAGGCTATACCTGCAAAATCTATTAAGATATAAATAAGGGTTAAAACCCAAATTGGAATACCTCCATTGAGATTTCTAAAAAAACGAAAATCAGGCGCAAGAGTAGTAGCTGCAACAGCAACAGCCATGGTAGCTGCATTACTTCCCAATAAAAAAGAACTGCCAACATTGGCACTTAAAGGAGGTATAGCATAATTTGATATAATAAAAATAAAAGCTCCGGCAAGCCCGCCATAAATGTAAACAGGTATTAATTTAGTATTACCTGTAAGTTCCTGTAAAATAAAACCAAATGCCCAAAGCCATAACATATTCGTTAATATGTTTATTATATTTACGTGACTAAACATATAGGTTAAAATAGTCCAGGGTCGCTCGCTTAATAAAGTAAGCTGGGCCGGCATTTCAAAGTATTGCAAAACCTGGGTATTAAACAAGCCTTCATTTTTTTGAAAGAAAAAGTAAACCACTTGTAGGACTAGCAATAACAAATAAAAAATAATATTGATAGTAAATAATCCCATGAGGGCATTACTATCATTTCCAAGACTAAACCGTTTGCGGGGCAGTCTGTAATTTGAATATCTATCGGATTCTCCCATGAATAAAATTATATATCAAATTTACAATTGGCGATTGAAAATTGTTGTTAACTTTTAATAAAATGTTTTTCTATTTGTTTTGTTCCAAAACATAATTAAGCAAAATCCAACTATTGCACCACCTATATGGGCAAAATGTCCAACATTATCTCCTGCAATTTGACGAACACCCATAAATACTTCTAACAATATAAAAAAAGGAATAACAAATTTTGCCTTAATTGGAATTGGAATAAAATAAACATACATAGAAGTGTTGGGAAATAGGTATGCATATGCCGCCATAACACCCATTATTGCTCCTGAGGCCCCAAGCGCACTATATTGTTGTTTATACGCCTCAATTAAATCTGCAGCAGGCATCCCGTTAGCTAAACCCTCTGTAGATTTAGAAAATTGAATTGCGCTAAACGGAATACTCAATTCTATAAATACTGCCGCACCCACACCGCAAATAAGGTAAAAAATTAAAAAACGTTTCGATCCTAAATAACGCTCCATTGCCGTGCCAAACATCCAAAGCGTAAACATATTAAACAAAATATGTGTCAGCCCATGAGGATCGTGCAAAAACATATTGGTTACAAATTGATGTGGATGAAACATCACCGAATTATAATAATGAAGTGCTCCCCATTCAGTTACCGGTTTTACCAGTATTTGAGCCAGCCACACTAAAACATTAATGATGAGTAAGTTGAAAACAATGGGAGTTTCTCTTTGAAGAGAACTATTAAATCTAAATGCCATAAATCAAAGTTAGTCGTTAATTTTTCAATTGAAGTAACACCACACACTCAATATGATGGGTATGTGGAAACATATCTACAGGTTGTATTTTTATAACCGAATATTTCTCGGCTAGTAAGGCGATATCTCTTGCCTGTGTTGCCGTATTGCAACTTACATAAACAATTTTAGGAGCAGCAATATCCAATAATTTATTTACTAACTTTTCATGCATTCCAGCCCTTGGCGGGTCTGTAATAATTACATCAGGTCTTCCATGCTCCGTAAAAAAATCGTCGGTACAAATTTTTATAACATCCCCCGCAAAAAATGATGCATGGTTAATATTATTAAGTGCAGCATTTTCTTTGGCATCTTCAATGGCCTCCGGAATTGTTTCTACACCAATAACCTTTTTTGCCCCCTTACTTAAAAATATACCGATACTGCCCGTTCCGCAATAAAGATCATACACAATTTCGTTGCCCGTTAATTGCGCAAAATCTTTTGTGATATTATATAATTTTTCGGCTTGTTTTGTATTTGTCTGAAAAAAAGATTTTGGACCAATCTTAAATTTAAATTCTTCCAATTGCTCAATTACATAGCCTTTGCCAAAATATACGGTCGGCGTAAGGTCGTAAATACTATCATTCCATTTGGCATTGATAGTATATAATAAAGTGGTAATGGATGGCACTTGTAGTAAAATATGCTCCATTAATTTTTTAGTCGCTGCTTCATCTTCATTATTCAAACAAATATTAACCATCAGCTCGCCAGTAGTGCAATAGCGGATAATAATATTGCGCAACCAGCCTGTATGCTGTTTAATATCGTGGTAAGTGTATTGCTGCAATGTTGCAAAATCCCTGATGGTATTGCGTATACTATTGTTTACCTCATCCATAAGGTAACAAGTTTGTATCTCAATTATTTTATCAAAAATTCTGGGTACATGAAAACCCAATGCGCCACCGGGCTCATTGGGCGCTATTTTAGCAAGAACCGCATTATTTTCACTGGTAGCAGCTATAGCCTTAAGACCTGAAGTAGCTGTTTCTGCTGTGATTGCCGTAAACTCCTTTTTAGGCAAGGGATTTTCCTTTATTTCTTCACTTGTTAAATAGCGTTTATTGCTAAAAGTAAAATCCAGTTTATTTCTGTAATGAATGGTATTGGCGCAACCGATAATCGGCAACATTTCGGGTAGCTCTACTTTGCCGATTCGTTTTAAATTTTGGGCAACTTCTTGTTGTTTATACACCAATTGCTTGTCGTAGGGTAACATTTGCCATTTACAACCACCACAAAGTCCAAAATGCTGACAAAATGGTTCAACCCTTTCCTTCGAATATTCATGAAAATTTGTAGCTTTTCCTTCGCCCCAATCTTTTTTATTGGTACTTATAAAAACATCTACCACATCACCGGGTACAGCGCCTTCTACAAAATAAACTTTGCCATCAAACCTGGCAACTGATTTTCCTTCTGCAGCATAGCCGGTTACCAGGATCTTTTCTAATAAAAACTTTTTTCTTTTCACGGGAGCAAAAGTAAACAGCATTTTTGTTTTTTAGGTAGAAATAACTACCACTATAAAATATTTAACGATGTTTAATAAATAGAATCAATTCTTATTTTAATTAAGGTCTTTAAAATAAAGCCTGTTTTAATAAAAACCAAAGGAGTTTATTGTGCTGCTGAAAACAATTTACCGCATAAAAGCCTATTTTTAAAAATAGAAATGGTGGTAAAGCATACATTTTCACACGATAGGATATACAGAATAACCACCTATTTTAAATATATTTGTACTTATATTAATATAATTAATGAGACGATATCTTATTTCTTTGGCAGCAATATTTTGCTTTGCCCAAACTTTTTCGCAAAATTATAAAGTGACTTTACAAGCACCGCAATACCATAACGGTATTGCCTACCTCACTTACCACATGGGTAAAAACTTAGCTGTGGAAGACAGTGCAGCAGTGAGCAGCAAGGGTATTGCAATATTTACAGGCAAAAAAAAATTGCCTGCAGGAATTTATGCAATGGTGTTGCCGGGAAAGAATAAAAGTGTTGATTTTCTTATTGATAAAGAGCAACTCATCTCGATAAAGATTGATACCACCGACCTGCTGGCAAAAACAATTGTTACAGGATCGCCTGCAAATATTTTGTTGCAGCAATACCAAAACACCATTGCAACTAAAGCCAAACAATTAGATGGGGAGAAAAATGCCTACAATACTTCCAAAACAAAGGCTGACTCGGCCCTGCATGAAGCGCGGTACAATAAATACAATAAAGAACTTAACGATTACAGGGCAACTATCATTAAAACCCAACCAAAATCTATGTTGGCGGCTTTATTAAACGCCATGAAAGATCCGGCGGTGTTAAATAATAATCCGATTACACATAACGACTCTCTACAAAATTATTATTATTATAAAAGTCATTATTGGGATGGGGTTACTTTTATGGACGACCGCATTATTCGCACGCCATTTTTTTTACCCAGGCTCGAAAAATATTATCGCGAGCTGATGGTACCTGAACCTGATAGCATTATTAAAGAAGCAGATTACCAATTGTTATTGGCACGCAGTAGTCCTGAAATGTATAAGTTTTTACTAAATTGGTTAACAGATGAATACATGAATCCTAAATATATGGGGCAGGATGCAGTGTTTGTGCATCTTTTTGAAAATTATCACAGTAAAGGGCTTAGTTCTTGGCTAAACGAAAAACAAATGGAAGCGGTTAGCAGAAGGGCTTATATGTTAATGGCCAACCTGATCGGAGCCAAGGCTGCCGATCTTGAAATGGTGGATAGTCTTGCCAAACCTACTCCACTTTACAGCGTTGATGCAGCATACACCGTAGTAGTTTTTTGGGATCCTACCTGTGGTCATTGCAAAGAAGAATTGCCGCATATTGATTCTGCCTACCGGAGCAGTTGGAAAGAACATGATGTAAAAATGTATGCTGTTTTATCGGCAGATAGTAAAGAAGACTTAAAAGCGGAATGGTTAAAATATATTGGTCAGCATCATTTAGGCGATTGGGTAAATGTGTATCAGACAAAAGAAATTGAAGCATCCATAACAGCTGCGCAAAAACCAGGTTACCGTCAGTTGTACGACATTACGCTTACCCCAACACTGTACCTTTTGGATAAAGAAAAACGCATTGTAGCTAAAAAATTAAACTGGCAGCAAATGGATGAATTGCTTCAGGTGAAATGGAAACTTAAAACCAACAAATAAAAAATTGGCAACAATGAAAAAAATGTATTTACTCATTGCATTCACCATTTGTGCAACACCAATTTTCTCTCAAATCCTATTTACGTATGGTGGTATTGCAGTTGATACAGCAGAGTTTTTACGGGCTTACAATAAAAATAAATTACCAGTAGCGGATAAAGAAAAATCACTCCGGGAATATGTTCAACTGTATGCCAGATTTAAATTAAAAGTTCAGGCAGCAAAGGAACTTAAGCTGGATACCCTGCAACAATTAAGATACGATTTGCAAAATTTTGGAAGCCAGGTGCAGGATACTTATCTTAATGATAATAAAAGTGTTGATGCATTGATAGATGAAGCTTTTGAAAGGAGCCGCAAAGACATACATTTGCTACATTTTTTTGTGCCTTTAACTATTAAGCCAACTTTGGCAGATTCTTTACATGCCTATCAAATTATTAATGCTGTTCCGGAGGAATTTAAAAATGCGGCTTCGGATAATTTTTTTCAAACAAAGAAATTAAGCGAAAGCTATGTACCGCTTCAGTTAAGTGATCTTGGCTATATTACTGTTTTTTCTCTGCCTTATGCAATTGAAAATTTAGTATATAATATTAAACCCGGCAGCTTTACAAAGGTCTATCACACTAAAACAGGGCTGCATATTTTTAAAAATATTGAAGAAAGAAAAAGTATTGGTAAATGGAGTATTGCTCAAATATTATTATCAATACCGCCGGATGCAGACCAGGTTGCGATACTGGAAATTAAAAGAAAGGCAGACAGTGTTTATGCACTTTTAAAAGGCGGTGCTAATTTTGAAGCCTTGGCAAAAAAAATAAGTGAAGACAGGCTAACAGCAGCCACTGGAGGCGAGTTGCCCAGTTTTGGATCAGGTAAATTTGATGTAGCATTTGAGGCAAAAATATTGGAATTAAAAAAGGATGGCGATATTTTAAAACCCTTTATCAGCAGCTATGGTTTTCATATTTTAAAACGATTGCAACAAATTGATAACCCTGCAGCCATAACAGATGAAAGTTATAGAAATACCCTCAAGCAACAGGTTGAAAAAGATGCAAGGATAAATGTTGCCAAGGCAAATTTTGTAAAAGACATCCTGGTTAAAATTGGATTTAAAAGAAATTTATTGGTAAAGGATGCAGTATTATTTAAATATGCGGATAGCATTAGCAGCACAAAAATGTTAGGTAAATATCCGATTAATAATAAAATTATTTTTTCGTTTGTAAAGAAAAATTATAGCGGGGCAGACTGGTTAAATTTTATAAAAGATTATAAGTTAAATGCAGATGTTTTTAAAGGAGAAAGTAATGCAGCGTTGCTGGATAAATTTATTTCGATAAGTGCCACCGACTATTATAGAAAAAACCTTACAACATACAATGCAGATTATAAATATCAACTGCAGGAATTTAAAGAAGGCAATATGCTCTTTGAGATTATGGAACGCAATGTATGGAGTAAGGCTGCAAATGATAGCGTAGGATTAAAAAAATACTATGATGCCCATAAAACCAAATATGTCTGGGATTCAAGTGCAACGGTACTTTTGTTTAATTGCAGCGATACGGGTATTGCAAAAAAAGCTATCGCTTATTTAAAAAATGGGATGAACTGGAAAGCTATTGCCGAACAAAGTAATGGTAAAATTCAAGCTGATTCAGGTCGCTTTGAGATTGCTCAATTGCAAATTACCGATACTGAAAAATTAGAGGCAGGCTATATTTCTAAACCACTTTTAAACAGTGGAGATAACACCACTAGTTTTATAAAGGTGTTGCTGATATTCCCCACTAAACAACAGCGAAATTTTGCCGAATCAAGAGGATTAATAATTAACGATTACCAAAGTTTTTTAGAAGAAAAATGGCTTGAACAGCTTAAAAAAAGGTATCCTGTAATAGTAAATGAAAGGGTATTTAAAACCCTGCTTAAATAGTTAAAACGCGCTCTTTTAATAAGCCTGCCACCGTTCGATGGCAGGCTTTTTGTTAAACTCCTTTAAAATTAATTTGAATTAAAAAATCTCTTAAACACTCAATTAAAATTTATGATTATGAAGAAAATGACAGCCGTATTTATTGTTAGCCTGATGGCAACGATTGGTGTAAAAGCACAAACCTATGTACAAGGAGGTTTAAACCTGGCAAATATTACCAGTACCAACGATGGACAAACGCAAAGTAATAATTGGCTCCCAACTTTTAATGTTGGTATAATGAGCCGCTTTGGATTATCACATACTTTTGATCTTGAAAGTGGATTACTATTTACCGGTAAAGGCGCTAAAGCCACTTCAACGTTTGGGTCTGATTATGTTACTTCAAAATTTAATCCTCTATACCTTGAAGTGCCATTGAATGCGGTGCTTAAATTGCCCTTAAGCGCAAACGCAAAATCAAATGTATTTTTTCATGCGGGTCCTTATATAGCCGTTGGTGTTGCAGGTAACAGTACAACAGATACCCAGCTTGGAGGCGTTCAGTCTCATTCAAGTTCGGCAATAAAATTTAGCAACGATAATCCGTTTACATCACAACAGGATGATGCTGCTTATAACAAATTAAAACGCTTTGATTATGGTATTAACCTTGGTGGCGGTATAGATTTTGGGAAACTATTATTGAAAGCAAATTATGGATTTGGCTTAGCAAAAATTAACTCTACCGAAAGCAATAACAGTGTAAATTCTAAAAATAAATTTAGAACATTCAGTATATCTGTAGGTATTCCTTTGTAGTACTTTTGGTATAAATAATTGTAAAAGCCGTTCTCGTTTTGAGCGGCTTTTTTTTTATTATTTATTGCCCGAATTGACTTTAAGGGTTCAATCTAAGTTGGTTGGCAATATTTGCTTTACATATTTAAGGAAGAATGTAACAAATTACAATATTGTTCTGTTATATAATAAAATGTATTTGTTTTGTTTTGACAGCATTAAAAATTACTTTTGCAACTTCTTGAAAATTGATTAAACCAAACTGATTATGCCTTCTTCTAAATTAAGCCATTTGGCAGAAACCCTGAGTGGATCTGAAATTGTAAAATTAGGTGCTGATATAAAAGCTAAGATGTTGCAAGGTGAAAAAATATACAACTTTACAATTGGTGATTTTGATAGTTCCATATTTCCTATTCCGGAGGCATTGCAAAACGAAATAGTTGAGGCCTACAAAACTCACCACACCAACTATCCTCCTGCAGAAGGTATTGCCGAACTAAGAGAAGCTGTAGCAGGGTTTATTCAAAAAAGTGAAGGGATAAATTTTAGTACCAACGAAATTTTAATTGCAGCAGGTGGGCGACCTTTAATTTATGCCGCTTACCGCGCTATTGTTGATAAAGGAGATAAGGTTATTTATGCTGTACCCAGTTGGAACAATAATCATTACGTGCATTTTACAGAAGGCGAACATGTAGTAATAGAAAGCAAAAAGGAAAATAACTTTATGCCTACCGCGGCAGAAATAAAACCACATTTAAAAGGAAGTACTTTATTGGCATTGTGTTCTCCGTTAAATCCAACAGGAACTACTTTTACTAAAGTAGAATTGGAGGAAATATGTGATATTGTTATTGCCGAAAATGAGCAGCGTGGACAAGATGAAAAAAAATTGTACGTCATGTATGATCAAATTTATTGGACACTCACTTACGGTACAACGGAACATTTTAATCCGGTTTCAGTAAGGCCGGCAATGAAGGAGTTTACCGTGTTTATTGATGGAATTAGCAAGTCGTTTGCAGCTACAGGTGTTAGGGTAGGCTGGGCAATGGGGCCTGCAAATCTTATCAATAAAATGAAGGCTATTAATGGCCATGTAGGCGCCTGGGCTCCTATGGCAGAACAAAAGGCTACAGCAAAGTTTTTAGTGCAGCATGAAAACGTAGCGCATTATTTTATACATTTTAAAGCAGAAATTGCGGAGCGTTTAGACAAAATTTATGCAGCTTTTATTTTACTTAAAGAAGAAGGTTTTGCAGTAGATGCAATTGCACCTGAGGCCGCTATTTATTTAACTATACAAATTGATCTTGTCGGGAAAATTATGGAAGATAATACAATCCTGAATGACCAGGCTGCCGTTACAGCCTTTTTATTAAATGAGGCAAAATTGGCGATAGTTCCTTTTACTGCATTCGGAGCATCTGCAAAAAGTAGCTGGTATCGATTAAGTGTAGGAACTTGTAAAAAAGAAGAGATAGTAGAAATGATGCAGCAACTAAAAGCATCTTTACAAAAATTGAAATAGATTAGTTGTTTAGTTTTTACAGCTTAAAAAAAGGAAAGGCTTTAATTCCTGAATGCGAATAATTTTACGAAGCGTACTATTATTGTTAACTATCTTGTATTTATTAAGGTCAATAATTTCATGAGCGATTACTAAGTTATCTAATCGTTCTACAGTAAATAATAATTCGTGTAATAATTCAACTTCGTTCTCCAGCGCCTGGGGACTCATTAATTCTTGATTAAACAAGACAAGTAAATCTCGGTTTATTCTGTTCATTGATATAAGACTTTATTAGGTTTCTACTATACTTATGTAGTTATTAATAACCAACCATTCCTCTTTTATTTGGGCAACCGCAACCTTTCTTTGAAGCACTGCAACCTGTCATGGCAAGTGAAATAACTAAAATCAGTAAAAAACTTATTTTTAAGAATCGATTCATAATTATGGATTATAAAAATAAACTAATTTTACGCATATTTATTGCTTTTTTACAATATTTAATTTTAAGACTAACATTTTGCTAAACCGATATAAAATTCTTATTGCACCGCTTGATTGGGGAATTGGACACGCAACCCGAATTATACCAATTATTAAGTATTTAGAAAATAATAATTGTCAGGTCATTATTGCTGCAGATGGACCAAATCTAGCCCTGCTAAAACAAGAATTTCCTCAATTAAAATATATTTTACTAAAGGGATATAATGTTAGCTATTCAAAAAACAAAAAATGGTTACCCGTAAAAATAATTTGTCAGATACCTCATATATTAATTTCCATAAATAAAGAACACAATTGGTTAAAAAAAGTTGTAAAAGCTCAAGGTATTGATGGAATTATTTCTGATAATCGTTTTGGATTATTTCATCCCACCATTCCCTGTGTATACATTACACACCAATTGATTATAAAAACCGGGACTATATTTTTAGAAAAAATCCTGCAGCAAATACACAACTGGTTTATTAAAAAATATACCTGTTGTTGGGTGCCTGATTATGATCAACCTTGTAATATTGCAGGACAATTATCGCATCCCAATAATAATATACCTGCAAATGTTGTTTATATCGGAGCTTTATCAAGGTTTAATAAAATAGCTGCTGCGAAAAATACCTTTAAATTACTGATATTACTATCTGGTCCTGAACCCCAGCGAAGCATTTTTGAAAATTTATTGGTAACTCAACTTGCAGATTTTAAGGAAAAAGTATTGTTTGTTAGAGGGTTACCGCTTCAAAAGGATGCTATTTTACCCGGGAACTTCAATAAAAATATACAGGTACAGCATCACCTGTCTGCAGTAGAATTAAATTTAGCCATTGAAAATACGGAGCTAATCATTTGCAGATCAGGATATACTACCATCATGGATTTAATAAAATTGAAAAAAAATGCCATTCTGGTACCAACACCCGGACAGACGGAGCAGGAGTACCTGGCCATGCATCTAATGCGTCAAAATTTATTTTACGCAGTAAATCAAGTTGATTTTTTATTAATGTCAGTGCTGGAACGGGCCAATAAATTTAATTTTTTAGTAGCTGATTTTGATATGGAACAGTATAAACAAACAGTTGATGAATTTATTAGCGTTTTACCCTGACCCTAATTTTATGGTGGATTAGCGTTTATGTCAATGAAGGGTAATCAAAAAATAACAATTCTTTCTTGGCTTTTGTAAAATCTTTCCATTTTGCAACATTAATTTTTACTGCAAATACACTACAGGTGGGCATATTGTCTATCATAACATCTTCGGCCAGTTCATTTACAAATTCTGTAATACCGGGATTGTGCGAAAAAATGGCTACTGTATTAAATTCTTCATCTAAACGCTCAACAACTTCAAAAAAAATTTCTGGTGTAGCATGGTATAAGGGAGAAATAAGAATGATGTCTTCCTTATTTTTATTGTAGGCTTTACAAAATAATTCGGCTGTTTTTTTTGCCCTTTTTGCCGGACTTGAAACAAAGGCATCAATAAAAATTTCTTTATCTAATAAACGCTGGGCCATTATTGGACCCTCTTTTTTACCTCTTTCATTTAGTGTACGTTCAAAATCATTTATTGTATTGAGCTCCCAACTACTTTTTGCATGCCGTATAATCAGTAATGTTTTCATTTAAATAGTGTAAATAGGAGGATTTAAAATTTTAACAACAATAGACCGCAATACTTCTGCAATAGAAAGCTACAAATAAAAAAATGAATATTATGCTTATAGTTTTAACTACTGCAAAACGTTGATTATATAAAATTAATATAGGTGTAAATTTTATAGTATTTGATAATTAATTAATATCCACGTACGTTTTTTCCTTCCATAAAATTCATAAAAGCTTTATTGCAAACTCTATTTCCACCCGGCGTTGGATAATTACCGGTGAAATACCAATCGCCTAAATTAGTAGGGCAAGCCAAATGCAGCGTTTCAATGGTTTGATAAATTACTTCTACCGGAATTTTTATATCTTTTGGCGTAATAAGCTGGGCAATTTTGTTAGATATTTCCTCTAAAGTAAAATGTTTATACACCTGCCTTACCATATTTTCTGTATGGAGCTGGTTATTTTTTTGTAACGCTTTACATTTTAGCAAAAGATCATCCAATAATGATTCCTGTTTTCTTTCTATCAATAATTCAATTACTGCTTTAAATGCTATAAAGTCCCCTAACTTACTCATGTCAATTCCGTAGCAATCGGGGTACCTTATTTGTGGAGCCGAGGATACCACAATAATTTTTTTGGGCTCCAATCTGGCCAGCATCCTAATAATACTTTCTCTTAAAGTAGTACCCCTAACAATAGAATCATCAATAACAACAAGGGTATCAACATCTTTGCGCACGGTGCCGTAGGTAATATCGTATACGTGTTGTACCATTTCATTCCGGCTGCTATCTTCTGTAATAAAAGTGCGTAGTTTAACATCTTTTATAGCAATCTTCTCAAACCTAATTTTACGGCTGATCATTTCCGTTAATTTTTCTTCATTAAAATCTTTTCCCCAACTTAAAATCCTTTCAATTTTAATTTTTTTAAGGTATTCATCCGCACCTTTAATAAGGCCGTAAAATGCGGTTTCTGCCGTGTTGGGTATAAAGGAAAAAATAGTATTTTTTAAATCATAATCGACAGCTTTTAAAACTGGCTCACTCAAATATCTTCCTAATGCTTTTCTTTCTTTATAAATCTTTTCATCGCTGCCCCTGCTAAAATAAATGCGCTCAAAACTGCAGGCCTTTCTTTCTTTTGGTTCAACAATTTGTTCAATAGTGTAGTTACCCTCCGCATCTACCAATAATGCACATCCAGGCATTAATTCCTTCACTTCATTTTCGCCAACATTAAAAGCAGTTCTTATAGCAGCTCTTTCGCTGGCTGCAACAATTACGTCATCATTTATATAATAGTAAGATGGACGAATGCCATGTGCATCCCTCATTACAAAAGCCTTACCATTGCCGGTTAATCCGCAAAAATTAAATCCGCCATCAAAAAGTGGAACCGCATTTTTAAGAACCTTTACAATATCCATCTGGTCTGGAAAGTCTTCATCAGCCTTTACCAAAAAATGATGTAAAACTTCCATCATTGCAGCAAGGTCACTTTGTTTTTGAAAAACACCCGGTTCTAATTTAATTAATCCAAAAAGTTCTTCGGTATTTACAAGGTTAAAGTTACCTGCAAGGGCCAAATTTCTGGCGGGGATGGTATCGCGCTTGATAAAGGGGTGACAAAATTCTACATTGTTTTTGCCTTGGGTACCATACCTTAAGTGCCCCAGGAGTAATTCACCTAAATGATCAACATTACCCTTCATTAACCCGGGATGATTTTTTATATCAGGCTGATATTTTTCTATTTCTTCAATTTCTTTGCCTATTTGTAGAAATAAGTCTGCAATGGGTTGGTTAGCGCAACTTCTTATGCGATGTAAAAAGGGGTAGCCCGGTTCAACATTTAACTTCACTGTAGCAATGCCCGCTCCATCCTGGCCGCGGTTATGCTGTTTTTCCATCAGCAAATACAATTTATTAAGTCCATACAATACGGAGCCAAATTTTTGCTGATAATAACTAAAAGGTTTGCGAAGGCGAATGAAGGCCATACCACATTCGTGTTTAATTTCGTCGCTCATGAATTTTTATAAGTTGCAAAGGTAAGATATAGAGAAATCAAAATACCGGCAGAAATGCCGGTATAGAATATTATTTATAAGTTTATTTATTTACAAACCGCTTAAGGTAATACCAACCTGATAAGGTTTAATACTTGCACCTGCCACATCTTTTAACAAATTGGTAATAGAATAAGCCCCAAACACAGACCAATGCCCAATACCTACTCTTGCAGTAGCTGCTAAACGGGTAGTGTTAAAAAATTGTTTGCTGCTTTCTTTTTCTGTATAATTATTTAGAACTGTTCCGGTACTGCTAACAAGTGTTTTCCCTTTTGTGTGTACATTAAGCATAGTACCAACTTTTACACCTACTGCTATCTTCCAGCTCGTCTCTTCATTTACCGGATCGAAGGTGTACCTTAATTCAATTGGGATTTCTAAAAAGGAGGTTGCTAATTTATATTTTTTAAAATTGTTTGAATTGGTTAGATCTGTAAAGGAGAGTGTTGTTGCATTTATATTAGTTAAACCAATATTGGTTTTGGTAAAAAAGATACTGCTTGTACTAACACCTATTCCACCGGCAATACTCCAACGGGGATCAGTTTTAAAAGGTTTGTTAAGCATTACATAAAAGTTTAATCCACGGGATAAGCCTTTCATCCTATTATTGATACTATCAGGTGCTCCGCTCCAATGGTCACTACTAAGTTGTAACAAGATATGATCCCCTGCTTTTTCTATGTTTACTTTACTCCAGTCTTTTTTTGTTTTAAGTTGTGCAGAAGCAAAGGAAAAGGAAATAAATGCAATTAGTATACCTGCAATTTTCTTCATAATTAAATCTTGAGTGGCAAAAGTAATTGCCACAAGGGTTAATGAAAGGTTAAATGAAAACAAAAAAATTGCCCGAAAAAGATCGGGCTAATTTTAAATGTGGGCCCACACAGATTTGAACTGTGGACCACCTGATTATGAGTCAGGTGCTCTAACCAACTGAGCTATAGGCCCTGTTATTTTTAAATAACGGATGGCAAAAGTAAGTAAAATAAGATAATTTTGAAACCAAATATTAAAAAATGATAAAAATAAAAAATCTGGTCTTCGATTTAGGAGGAGTGCTGCTTAATATTGACTATAATAAAACGGCTGAAGCCTTCAAAAATCTTGGTGTAAAAGACTTTGATAATTTATATTCGCAACTTACCGCTAACGATCTATTTGAGGCTTTAGAAACGGGGACCATTGGGGAGGCTGATTTTTATAAAAAAATACAAACTTACTGTAATCCACAAACAACCACAGCCCAAATTGAAAATGCGTGGAATGCCATGTTGCTTAATTTTAGAACAGGCAGCTTAAACCACCTAAAAATACTGGCAAAAACCTATCCCATTTACCTGTTAAGCAATACCAACAGCATACACCACAAGGCTTTTAATAAAATCTTTCTTAAAGAAACAGGGGAACAAAGTCTGGATAATTACTTTTTAAAATCTTATTATTCCCATTTAATAAATGTTAGAAAACCTTACCCTGCTACTTTTTCTTACATTATGAAAGATGCAAATATTAATCCCGCTGAAACATTATTTATAGACGACTCTATTAATAATATTGAAGGCGCTGTTGCAGCCGGTATGCAGGTTCATCATTTACAAAATGGAAAACGAATTGAGGATATAATTTTGTAATTTATTCGGAAACTTAAAATGATTTCTATTTAACTTCTTCAAAATCAATATAATCATCTTTTTTTGATGCAGGTTTGTCGGGCGTTTTGGTAGCAGTAAAAGCATTTGCTTTTTGCTGAGCTTGCTGCTGGTTCATTTTTTCCTGTAATTGAGAACTCAAATCTCCAAACTGTTTTTTAACTTGTTTGGTAGTTTTTGCTACAGGAATAATAAGTTCAAAAACCAACTTATAAAGCAGGTACAAAATAAAAAGTTCAAATGCCAACCTTATTATACTCATAATAATGTAAAGGTATAAATCAAATAAAAAGAAACCTGTTAAAATACCAGTTTTATTTAAAGTATTTTCCCCGAAGTACATCCTTAACATTTTGCTGTTAAGAATTTGTTCACTATATTTGTTATAGAAATAGACAAATTTAAGGGAACGAATTCGTTCCCTTCTTCTTTTATTATGACTCAGGATACAAGCACAGGCACACAGGCAATAGAAGCATTAATAGCAAAATTGTTATTAAATACTGAAGATACTTTTTTGGTATCTGTAGTGGTTAAGCCAACAAATAATATAAAAGTATTTATAGATGCTGATGGCGGACTTAACATCGATAAATGTGTAAAGATTAACCGGGCAATGTACCGTACAATTGAAGAAGAAGGGTGGTACCCGGATGGTAATTTTTCTCTGGAAGTGTCGAGTCCGGGCATTGATGAACCCTTAAAATTACTCCGGCAGTATAAAAAAAATATCGGGAGAAATGTTGAAGTTTTAATGAACAACGATGTTAAATTTGAAGGGAAATTAATCGACGTCAACGACACCTCAATAACGATCGAATATATAGAAGGAAAAAATAAAAAAGCGGTTATTCTAACCAGGGAAATAGCTTTTAATGAGATAAAGCAAACAATTGTAGTAATAGCATTTTAATTATTAACAAAAATATCCTTGCGGGCAGGGATGTAAAAGTGAGGTTGACAAGTTTATGGCACGTATAAATTTAATTGATTCCTTTCAGGAATTTAAAGAGGCTGAAAACATTGATCGTCCAACATTAATGAAAGTAATGGAGGATGTTTTTAAAACATTGATCCGTAAAAAATATGGCAGTGACGATCAGTTTGATGTTATCGTAAATGATCAAAAAGGCGATCTTGAAATTTTTCGCAGGCGCACAATTGTTGATGATGGCGATATCTACAACACGCTGACAGAAATTGAGTACAGTGATGCCATTAAAATTGAACCTGATTATGCCGTAGGGGAAGAATTATACGAAGAGGTTGATATTCAAAAGGAATTTGGGCGCAGGGCAATTTTAGCCGGTAAACAAACCCTTGCAAGTCGTATAAATGATTTAAAAAAGAATCTACTCATTAAAAAATATGAAGACAGGGTTGGAGATATCGTAAGTGGCGAGGTTTACCAGGTGTGGAAAAAAGAGGTATTATTATTAGATGAAGAGGGTAACGAAATGATCTTACCTAAATCAGAACAAATACCATCAGATTATTTTAAAAAAGGAGAAAGTGTACGCGGTGTTGTAAAAAAAGTAGAATTAAAGAACAGTCAGGCTATTATTGTTGTTTCAAGAACAAGTTCAGCTTTTCTTGAAAAATTGTTGGAAATTGAAGTGCCGGAAATATTTGATGGATTGATTGTTGTTAAGAAAATAGTGAGAGATCCGGGTGAAAGAGCTAAAATAGCGGTAGAAAGTTTTGATGACAGAATTGATCCCGTTGGTGCTTGTGTAGGAATGAAGGGAAGTCGTATTCATGGCATCGTAAGAGAATTAAAAAATGAAAATATTGATGTTATTAATTGGACAAATAATATTCAACTGTTAATTCAGCGTTCACTAACACCCGCAAAGATTACAAGTATTGATATTAATGAAGAGAAAAAACATGCTACCGTATTTTTAAAGCCCGACCAGGTGTCATTGGCAATAGGCAGGCGTGGCGTGAATATAAAATTGGCTTGCGAATTGACAGGTTATGAAATTGATGTATTCCGCGATAATGAAGGTGAAGTAGATGAATTTGATATAGATTTGGAAGAATTTAGTGATGAGATAGAACCATGGGTAATTGAGGCCTTGAAAAAGGTTGGATGTGATACTGCCCGTTCGGTACTTGATTTAACAGCTGAAGAATTAGAGCGCAGAACTGACCTTGAAAAAGAAACCATTACCGACGTAATGCGTATCTTAAAAGAAGAATTTGAGAAAGAGTAAAGTGATGGAAATAAATAACTTTAAAAGAAAACGATCGCCTATGCATCAAAATTAATAGGCAAACTAAACACGAATGTCAGAAGTAGCAACAAATACACCCAGATTGATGGCCGCAGCCAAAGAATTTAATATAGGTACCAATACCTTAATTGAATTTTTGGAAACTAAAGGCTTTGGAAATGAAGAACTGAAACCAGGATCCAGGCTTACGGAACAAATGTACCGTGTGTTACAGACTGAGTTTCAGCAAGATAAAGTAGCAAAGGAAAAGGCCCAAAAAATTGAGTTGATAAAGGGTGCCGGTGTTACAGAACCTAAAAGAAAAAGAGACGAGGAAGATCTTTCCTTTAAAAGAAAAGATGTTTCTGTACCCGTTATACCTGCTGCAGTGGTTGAAAAACCAAAAGAAGAAAAACCGGTTGAAATTGCTGTAGTTCCGGTTGAAGTACCGGTATTTGAAGCCCCGGTTGAAAAACCTGCAGTTAGTAAACCAGTAGTAGAGGTTCAAAAAATTGAGCCTGTTGCTGTTGAAGTTAAACAAGTTGAACCAGTGGAGGTTGCGCCGGTTATACCTGTAATTACAGCGCCTGCTGCTGTTGTTAAGGAAGCAGTTATTGAAGAAATACCAAAGATAATAACACCTGCGCCTGTTACCGAAATTATACAAGAGCCCGTTGTTGTTGAGACTCAAACAATCCCTGCCGTTGTTTTAACAAGGATAGATGCTCCTGAATTGGAGGCTCCAAGAGTTGTTACTAAAATAGATCTAGCAGCTATAGATTCTTCAACCAGACCAAAAAAATCGACCCGTAAATTTGAGGATAAGCCTGCTGAAGTTCCACAAAAACCATTTTTTATTCCTGCAGCACAAAAACCAGTTACGATTGTTACACCGGTAATGAAAATTGCAGAACCTGTAAAAGTAGAAGAACTTACTATTAATGCTCCGGCAATTATTGAAAATATTAAGGCAGACAAATTAGAAGGACCCAAAATTTTAGGTAAAATAGAATTACCTGTTGATAATGATACCAGGCCTAAAAGGGATGATGATAAACGTAAGCGCAAACGCATCATAATAGAAAGAAAACCAGGGTCACCTCCTCATCAGCAACAAGGTCCTCAGGGATCAGGTACCGGCAATGCACCAAGGCCTGCAATTAATGATCAAAATAGAAACAGACCAAATACAGGCGCTCCTCCGGCAGGTAGTCGTCCGGGTGGCTCATCAGGCGTAAACAGGCAAGGACCTCCATCAACAGGTTTTAACAGACCTGGTGGAAACGCACCTGCAAGTGGTGGAAACAGGTTTAATAATAACCGTACAGCCGCACCGGCAGCACGCGCTCAGGATAGAGAAATTGATGCCAAAGAAATTCAGGATAAGATAAAAGAAACCCAGGCAAAATTATCTGGCGGTGGCGGACGCGGAAAAAGTTTAAAAGCTAAATACCGCAAAGCTAAACGTGATGAACTTGCTATCCAGCGGGGTGCAGAAGGTGGCGAAAGCAATAAACTTCAAGTAACAGAATTTATTTCTGTAAGTGAATTGGCAGGTTTAATGGATGTTAGTTTTGCCGATATCATTAGTAAGTGTATGAACCTGGGTATAATGGTTTCTATTAACCAGCGTTTAGAGGCGGATGTAATTGAATTGGTGGTAAGTGAATTTAATTATGAAGTGGAGTTTATCGGAGTAGAAGATGCTGCCGAAATGGAGGAAGATGATGAAGAAGATAATGCAGAAGATCAAAAACCCCGTGCACCAATTGTAACCATAATGGGTCACGTAGATCATGGTAAAACTTCTTTACTTGATCATATAAGAAATACAAACGTAATTGCTGGTGAAGCAGGTGGCATAACCCAGCATATTGGTGCTTACGAGGTTAAATTACAAGATGGGCGTGCTATAACCTTCCTTGATACACCGGGTCACGAAGCCTTTACGGCAATGAGGGCAAGGGGAGCAAAAGTTACGGATATTGCAGTTATTGTAATTGCTGCGGATGATGCTGTAATGCCGCAAACTAAAGAGGCAATTTCGCATGCGCAGGCTGCAAATGTGCCCATGATATTTGCCATTAATAAAATAGATAGAGACGGTGCTAATCCTGAAAAAATTAAGGAACAATTAGCAGCCATGAACATATTAGTTGAAAGTTGGGGCGGTAAATACCAAAGTCAGGAAATTAGTGCCAAGCAAGGTTTAAACATCGATTTATTGATGGAGAAAATATTGTTGGAAGCCGACGTTCTTGAATTGATTGCCAATCCTAAAAAGGTTGCCAACGGTACTGTAATTGAGGCTTCCTTAGATAAAGGGCGTGGTTATGTTGCAACTATTTTAGTACAAAACGGTACGTTGAAAGTGGGTGACATGATTGTATCCGGACAAAATTTTGGTAAGGTAAAAGCCATGTATAATGAGCGTAACCAGCGCAGTGATATTGCACCACCATCTTCACCGGTTTTAATACTTGGTTTAAATGGTGCACCACAGGCAGGGGAAACATTTAAAGTGTATGCCAATGAAAGTGATGCAAGAGAAAAGGCATACCAACGTGGTCAAATATTGAGAGAGCAGGGTATGCGTGCTAAAAAACATATTACCCTTGATGAAATTGGACGTCGTTTGGCATTGGGAAGCTTTAAAGAACTTAATGTAATTATTAAAGGTGATGTGGATGGTTCTGTTGAAGCCTTGAGTGATTCCTTACAGAAATTAAGTACAGAAGAAATCGTTATAAAAGTTATCCATAAAGCAGTCGGTGCTATTACAGAAAGTGATGTTACCCTTGCTAATGCATCGGATGCGATTATTATTGGTTTCAACGTTAGACCTTCAATACAAGCTGCACGCTTAGGTGAGCAGGAGGGTATTCAAATTAGATTGTATTCTATTATTTACAATGCAATTGAAGAAATTAGAAGTGCCATGGAAGGTATGCTTGAACCTGGTGTTGAAGATAAAGTATTGGCCAATGTTGAAATTAAGGAAATGTACAAGTTTGATAAGGCAACAGTTGCAGGTTGTTTTGTTTTGGAAGGTAAAATTGCTCGTAACAACCGGATACGTTTGGTTAGAGATGGTATTGTAATATTTACCGGCGAGCTGGGTAGTCTTAAACGTTACCGTGATGATGTAAAAGAGGTTACCACTAATATGGAGTGCGGTTTAACTATTAAAAACTATGCAAATATTCAGGTAGGTGATATTGTTGAAGCCTTTGAAGAAGTAGAAGTTAAACGTACTTTGTAATTATAAAATATAGGGACGGTTACTTTAAAGTTGCCGGCACAAACATTTGTTAAACATAAATACAAAAGGGCTATTGATAAAATAGCTCTTTATTTTTGGTATATACCCTGCATAATATTGTTTTAAGGGAACACTCACAAATTATTGATTGAAAAATGAATACGAAAAAGTTTTTTTTATTGTCCATTATTGCTTGTTCTGCAACCACATTTGTTGTTGCGCAAACTAAAATAGTAGCCGATAAAATAATAGCGGTTGTCGGCGATAAAGTTATTTTAAAGAGCGATATTGACAATACCATTACGGATATGCAGCGCCAGGGAGTTGAAGTTCCCCCAAACGCCCGTTGTTTATCTTTAGAACAAGCCATGGGAATAAAGGCCTTGGTTTTACAGGCAGAAAAGGATTCTTTACCTGTTTCGGAAGAGGAAGTTGCTGCAGATATAGACAATCAAATCAGGTATTTTATAGGCGCTTATGGTTCTAAAGAAAAACTGGAAGAAATTTCAGGCAAATCTGTTTATCAGTTAAAAGAAGATTTTAAAGATGGTTTTAAGGAAAGAAAGCTTGCCGGTGATATGCGCAAAAAAATTGTTGATGGCATCCACATCACTCCTAACGAAGTAAAAGCTTATTTTGATAAGTTGCCAAAAGACAGCTTGCCTTATTATGAAAGTGAGTTGGAAATAGGACAAATTGTTCAGTATCCAAAAGCAAGCAGAGAAGCCGAAGAATATTGTATAGAACAGTTAAATGGGTTTAAGCAGCAAGTTGAAAGTGGAAAAAGGGAATTTAAAAAATTAGCCGATATTTATTCGGAAGATGTAGCTACTCAAAAACAAAATGATGGCCAGTTAGAATTAAACCGCACTCAAAAAGGGTTTGACCCAATTTTTATGGGTAAGGCCTTTGCTTTAAAAGAAGGGCAGGTAAGTGCACCTTTTAAAACACCTTTTGGGTATCATATTATACAAATGGTTAGTCGTGCAGGCGATGATGCTACGGTTAGGCACATATTAAAAATCCCCCAGGTAACGGCAGCTGAGATTAATATAGCTAAGGAAAAATTAGATTCTGTAAGATCAAAATTAATTGCCGGCACCATGCAGTTTGGTGAAGCGGTTGCAAAATATAGTGATGATGAAGCAAGTAAATTTACCGGAGGCAGGCGCACAAATGCCGAAGGAAGTACCTACATCACCATTGACCAGCTTGATAAGGATATGGTTTTAATGTTAAAAGATTTAAGACCGGGTCAGTTTTCTCAACCTAAAGAGTATGAAGATGAAAGAAAGAAAAAAGGGGTTCGAATTGTTTATTTGTTAAGCAAAACGGCACCGCATAGAGAGAATATAAAAGATGATTACAATAAAATAAGTCAGCGGGCATTGGAAATGAAAAAAAATAATGCATTGGAAAAATGGTTCAACGAAAAGGTAGGCACCTATTATATCAAAGTAGATGATGAATTTAAGAATTGCCAGGAAATGAAAAAATGGATAAATACTACTGTTGCAACAGGTAAATAAAACTATATAAAATAAATGGCTTGAAGCGTTCTGATACCTGTCAGAACGCTTTACTTTTGTATGGAAGTCTGTGTTTTTAAAATTTAGCCTTGCGGAGAAGATAAGACTATCCAAAAAACTGTAGTTATAATACTACAGTTAGCAACATTTGCCACTATTGAATGTAGTAATAATTGAGGCGAAAAATAGTTAAAATAAAATATTTTGATAGAGAAAAAAAAACAATTAAAACAAGAACAAAAAACAGTATTGGTAGGTATAATAACCAGTGGCCAAACGGAGCAGCAGTTAAACGACTACTTAGATGAGTTGGCATTTTTAGCCGAAACTGCCGGTGTAATTACGGTAAAAAGGTTTACGCAAAAATTGCCGCATCCGGATAGCAGAACATTTGTGGGTAAAGGAAAATTGGAAGAAATAAAAAGATTTGTGAGTTTGCAAAGTGATGTGGAGCTGGTAATTTTTGATGATGAATTAACAGGTTCGCAAATACAAAATATTGAAAAAGAATTAGGCGTAAAAACCATCGACAGGAGCGACCTTATTTTAGATATTTTTGCCAGCAGGGCTAAAACTGCGCAGGCGCGTACCCAGGTTGAGTTGGCGCAATACCAATACATTTTACCACGGTTAAAAGGTATGTGGAAGCATTTGGAGCGTCAGGGTGGTGGTGTTGGTACAAGGGGACCCGGTGAAACAGAGATTGAAACAGACAGACGTATTGTAAAGGATAAAATTACTTTGTTAAGAAAAAGGTTGGCCGAAATAGATCAGCAATCGTTTACGCAACGTAAAGACAGGGGAGAATTTATAAGGGTATCATTGGTTGGATATACCAATGTAGGTAAATCTACCATTATGAATTTGCTTAGCAAGAGTGATGTTTTTGCAGAAAATAAATTATTTGCCACGCTTGATACCACCACAAGAAAAGTGGTTTTTGAACAAACGCCTTTCTTGCTGAGCGATACGGTGGGCTTCATTCGTAAACTTCCGCACCATTTGGTAGAAAGTTTTAAAAGTACGCTTGATGAAGTAAGGGAAGCGGATATATTATTACATGTTGTAGATATTTCGCATGCTCAGTATGAAGATCAGTTTGCGATAGTAAATAAAACTTTGGCCGAGTTGGGTGCCAATGAAAAACCCACGGTTACGATCTTTAATAAAATGGATAAATACCAGGCAGAATCATTTGATGAGTGGCTGGAAGAGGATGTTAAAAAGGATATTTTGAATGACCTTAAGCAACGCTGGCAAAATGAAACAAAGGACAATTGTGTTTTTGTTTCGGCCATTGATAAAACTAATATTGATGTTTTAAAACAGACTATTTTAAATAAGGTAAGAGAAATGTATCAGATCCGATATCCCTACAAAGCAGAATTTTTTTATTAGTCACCTCATAAGCCCGGTTAATGGACGGTATGCAAAGTTACGAGTGGCATAAGATTGCTGAAAGTTTGGCCGAAATTAATTTTGGGACTAATGGTATGGCAGAAGTTACGGTAAATAGCAAGGTGGTATGTATACTATCAGTAAACAATTCGCTTGGTGCTTGTGCGCAAAAATGTCCGCATGCCGGTGGAATTTTAAGTAAAGGTTATGTAGATGCGGTTGGTAATATTGTTTGTCCCTTGCATAGGTATAAGTTTAGTATAAAAAATGGAAGAAATACAAGTGGCGAAGGCTATTTTTTAAAAACCTATCCTGTCGAAGTGCGTGAAAATGGTGTATTTATAGGCTTCAAAAAAAATAACTTACTAAATTGGTTAAAATAATTTATTTAAATAGCAGTCGAAAACTAAAAAGCCTTATTTTTGCCCTCCCAATTAAAAGGGTAACACTCCTCCTTAGCTCAGTTGGTTAGAGCATCTGACTGTTAATCAGAGGGTCTCCCGTTCAAGTCGGGAAGGGGGAGCAGCCACCACAAAGGGTTTCAAGCAATTGAGACCCTTTTTTATTTTGTCATTTAAACAAAATTTCAACATTTTTTCCTTCTTTGCGAATTAATGCATTAGCTTTTTTTAATGAATTTGGGAAGCGAAAAACAAGTTATTACCTGAATCTTCATTTAAATTAAATAACCTGCTATCTATAGTTATTGGTAGGATCTAGTTTAAAGAGGCAACAATATCGTTATATACAACCTTAGCTTTCTAAAAAATTTATAAAAAAATATTGTTTACTATTATCGTAATTTATAAAAATTAAGATTCATTCTTTTTATATTTTAATTTTTTTTTTAATAAACAGATATTATATTTTTTAATATTTATATTTAGGTTCATTTTACTCAAAAAGGTTAAACAATTTAATCTCTTATTCGAACCCTAAATACTATATTAAAAAATGCTTTTTAACTCCTTAAGTTTTGCCATTTTTCTACCAATAGTTTTTATTTTGTATTGGTTTATTTCCTCTAAAAATTTACAACATCAAAATGCCTTACTGCTTATTGCAAGTTATTTTTTTTATGCCTGCTGGGATTATAGATTTTTATTCCTATTAATTTTTTCTACTTTTCTGGACTTTTTTACTGGACTGCAAATGTCGAGAGATATTAGCCCTACTTTAAGAAAATTTTGGTTTTGGTTGAGCATTTCAATGAATCTTGGTTTTTTAGGAATTTTCAAATACTATAATTTTTTTATTGATAGCTTTTCTCAGGCGATCTCACATTTTGGTTTTCAAGCAACACCTTGGGTATTAAAAATAATCTTGCCTGTTGGTATATCATTTTATACTTTTATGGTTTATCTTATGTTATTGATATCTATAAAAAGAGAATTATTGCTGAAAGAAATTATATAGACTATTCACTTTTTGTTAGTTTCTTCCCATTGTTAGTTGCTGGACCAATAGAACGTGCTACCCATCTTTTACCCCAACTAAAACAAAAAAGATTTTTTAATTACCATATAGCTATAGATGGATTAAGGCAAATTTTATGGGGATTATTTAAAAAGGTTGTTATTGCTGACCAATGTGCCATTTATGCCAATATCGCTTTTAATAGAATGCAGGATAATAGTGGTAGCACCCTTGCTGTTGGCGCAATATTTTTTTCCTTTCAGATTTATGCCGACTTCTCAGGATATTCTGATATTGCAATTGGTACTGCGAGACTTTTTGGAATAAATCTTTTAAGAAACTTTGCATTCCCATATTTTTCCCGAGATATAGCAGAGTTTTGGAGACGCTGGCATATTTCTTTATCCAGTTGGTTTAAAGATTATCTCTACATACCACTTGGCGGAAGCTCTGGATCAATATGGATTAAAGTAAGGAATACTCTAATTATTTTTATTGTAAGTGGATTCTGGCATGGAGCGAATTGGACATTTATTGTCTGGGGATTGCTAAATGCAATTTATATTATGCCTTCAATTATCCT
>JAYTHI010000239.1:0-3760 GCA_043732685.1 Ferruginibacter sp.
TTTGTATTTATAACATAAACCCCTCCGAAGGCAGCTGTCCAGCTTTGTGTACTATAGGTTGGACCGGAGGAAGTTGTGCCGGCAACACCATAAGCAGACAGCGGTCCGAATTGCCCGTTAACGGTTCCAAAATTCTGCTGAACAGCGGCTACAATATTTGGCAGGTATTCATTTTTTGCATTTTTTACAAGTGCTGCGGAGGCTTGCGCATAATACTGTTTTGCTGCAATATTTTGATAATTTTGAAGTCCATTTTTTATGGCTTCAGAAAGTAAAAGTATTGGTTTGTCTTGTGCAGGGGTTTTCGTTAATAAGCACAAACAGCCAATAAAACAGACTATTCGGTAAAGCGTTTGATAAAATTTTGTCATAATAAAACCTTTAAAGTTAATTTCAAAGGCAGGTATTGTGCAATGGGTTAAAAAATCAGGGAAATAAAATTTATATAACCCTTTATTGTAGCATATATAAATTAAAATTTATGCTGTTTATATCTTGCTTAAAGTATTTAATATCCTTACAAAGAATTTCCGGTTATTGCCTGTACACATTCAATAGCTTTTTTAGGATCCTTATTAATAATACTTTGAAGTAAGTCTTCATGCAGGGCGTGTTTTACTACAAACATTTCTGTATTGGTATATGCCTGCCGAAAAGACAATTTAATTTTGGCGGCAATGTTTTTATACAGATCTGCGAGTATATCATTTTTTGCTGCATCAGCTATAGCGATATGAAATAATATATCCGCATCAATACATTCATCCGGTAAATTTTGCTGTGCTGCAGCTAATCTTACTTTTAGTAGTTTGGTAAGTATTTTAATATCCTTTAGGGTACGATTTAAGGCAGCTTTTTCTGCAATTTTCAGTTCTAATAACTGCCTAACCTCATTCAGGTCTTTGGAGGTACAGCTTTGCAATCGTTTATACCAGGGCATGGGTGAGCCATTCTGTATTTCAACAAATGTTCCAACACCCTGCTTTACCCGTACTAAACCGGTATTGGACAATATCCTGATAGCCTCCCTGATACTGCTTCTGCCTACACCATATTGTTGCATTAACGCAGGTTCACTAGGCAGTTTATCGCCATTTTTTAATTTCCCTTCTGCTATATGTTGTTGTAATCTACTAACTACTTCATCACAAACACCATTTCGCTTTTCAATTTTATCCATAGTCGTCAGGTCATCTGATGGGTAAAGATAGAAATTGTTTTATAATTCAAACAAAGAAGAAATTAAATAATTGTACGTTATTAAATATATCTGATAATTATTATTTTGAATAGTACCCTAAATGTGAAATAATTTTTTATAATGGCAGTTAAATCAAAACCAATAAATAGTATCCTATAATTAAAATATGAAATAGGAAAATTGAAACCATCTTTCCTGATACCGACAGCTTCATTTACAGTCAAAAGGTATACTGTAATAAAAGATTCACTTAAAAAAAATCCAAATATTTAATTGGGTAGGTTAATCTTATTATGCAGGCAACATTTTTGCATGGACAATAAAAAATTAAAAGTAATTGTTAAGCAATATTAATGCTGAAACCCTCTTTAAATTGATGGTTTAACTTATACAAGCCTGTTGGGAAAAATAGTAATCAAATAAATTTAAAAGATGATATTACATATGCAGCTCCCGCCAAGTAAAGATATTTATCAAGTTGCTGACAGGAGATTTTAGTATTTTCTAAAGGAAGGTAAGCCCTTATAAATTTACAGTATTAACATGCTTAATTATTAACATTTAAAGTTAAAGGAAACATGCTATTATTTTTGCAACAGGGGATGGGGTTATGGGATAACTATAACTGAATTATTTAAAATAGTATCGGTTAGATTATTTTTTTGATTGGTATAGCTAATGTAATTATTATTAATTACAGGTTGAGGTGGAACTGAATCTTTTAAAACAATATTGCTTAATTGGAAATTTCCATACTTTTTATCCAGATCAACATTTGGTTTGTAGGAAAAAATACAAATACAAATGCATAAAAATAGAAAAGGCCTTTGTATGGCAGTAATTTTCAAAATAGGGGGATTGAGTGGTTCGGTTATGATTAGTTTCTGACTTCGAAATTAAAGAGAAATTATTGGTAATAAAAATAAATTAAATAGTGTTGAATACGATTTATTCAACATATTTATAAATATTTATGCGCCACAATCAGCGTTAATAATTGCAGAAAATAAGTGCTGCTTATGCAATAATTATTCAAAAAACTAAATAGTCTACAACATGGGATTTATAAATTGTGTGGTACACAATTGGGCTCAATATCCGATGTCGTTAAATTAAAAAATTAGGATTAGGCAGATCATTCGCAAACCTGCTATTTTAAGCTATTTTTTATCTTTTTTAATGTAGCGCTTTAAAAAACATACCTGTTATTAAGTAAGCTTGGTTAACCTTAAAAAACGCGACTATTTCTTAAGGGTTATAATTTCTAAGTCACTTTTTTTGAATGCAGTACCAGTTTTTCGCTGCATACCCTTCGCCTCCACAGCCGGCGGGCTGCGTAACTGCAACGCCGCCCATTGGCTTCTTTCAAAAAAAATAAGCTGTGCATTTTTTATTGAATCCTGCCCATGGCAGACCGAACCCAATGAAGCGGCTTATGCATTTACTGGTGTTTTTAAGGGCAGTCTGCGAAGGGCATCATTTATTGAAAATGTATAATTTGCATTGGTAAAATATAAAAACTAAGCACAAATAAGTTTGTGAATCAAAATGCCTGAAGTACACTTTTATATTATCTAAAAGTTATACAGCTCAGGCTATACTGCTTTTGCGAATTATCTGCCTAATCAAATTAAAGATTATTTAAAGCGTTTCAAATTAATCTTTATGGTATGGGAAAGCAGTACAAGTAATCAATAATACGTAATAGCGTTAGCGGCGCTTAAATAAGGTATCTCTATCAATTTAAAACTATTAACGATAAATAATGAAACAATAAAGCTTTCTAAATTCAGGAGGTCTTTTTTATATTTTATTGTACTTACAAACTGGAAGAACTGCTACTGTTATAGTTATCCTCTTTTTCTGTTCTATGAAACTTGTAAAAACTGGTGTATTTTTAATCATCAATTATTTAATTTTTACACTTAAAATGCATTATTCTTTAACCAGTGTGGTTGTAAATTTTACTTCTTTATTTGATAGGGAAAGCATGTATTTACCGGACGCTAAATTTGTACCGACAGTATAATATTGCATGGATGAACCTCCTGCATAATCAATTAAAAATTGCTTTATAAGTTGGCCCTGCATATTTATTACCTTAAGGTTATAAATGCCTTTATCAATATTATTTAGTTGTAAAGTAATGGTATTGTTTGTTATAGGGTTACCTGCCACAACAATATTTTTGGCAGAAATACTATTTTCCATTTTAATTTTTATGGTCTTGCTGTAAAGGACATCGCCAATTGTATTTATTGATTTTACGCGATAAAAGAAGTCGCCAGTTGTAACATTGGCGTCAACCCATTCATAGCTTCCTTCGCCTTTTGTATCGGCGAGGGGTTTAAATGTACTTATTTTGCTAAAATTTATTCCATCCAATGATTTTTCCAGTTCATAGGTTACTGAGGTTACCTCATTTGCAGTAATCCATTTTATTACAATAGTTTGTTCCAACGGGCTGGCGTTTACAGTAATAAAATAAATGGGTAAGGGCGCAGGTTTTTTGTAAACGATGCTAAAACGATTGGCTGCAAAAGAGCCTGCATCTGCATT
>JAYTHI010000240.1:0-3754 GCA_043732685.1 Ferruginibacter sp.
TAACCGTTATTTTGACCTGATGGTAAAGGAAATAATTGCACAAAACGGTTTAATAGATAAGTTTATCGGCGACTGTATAATGGCGGTATTTAAAGGGCCGTTTAACCTGGACAGGGCCATTGAAGCTTGCCTTGCGATTAGAAATAAAATTGAGGAACTTCCCGGAAGTATTGATTTTTTCCCCAAAGTATCGATAGGGGTAAATTGCGGAGAAATGATATCCGGAAATATTGGGTCCGCTACTTTGAGAAGGCTGGACTATACCGTAATTGGCGATGCTGTAAATACGGCGCAGCGTTTGCAAAGTGTAGCCGCAAGCGGTCAGATATTAATAAACGAAGCTTGTTACGAAAAAGTAAAACAATCTTTTAATTGTAAAAAAATCGGACCTATTTTTCTTAAAAATAAAACGAAAGAAGTTATTGTATATGAGGTAATGAATTAATAGAATTTCAAATACTGTAAAAATGTAAACCACAAAATAAACAACACATTAATCATGGTGTAATCTATTTAAAATCTCAAAATAAAACTATAATTAAATGATAGAAGCCATTCAAATAAAAATAAATTTAGAGTATACCAATCCATTAATATGGCGGCAAATATTAGTACCCAGGGATATTAGTTTCTATAAGCTTCATCACTCCATTCAAATTGCAATGGGCTGGACCAACTCCCATTTATTTGAGTTTAAAATGGAAGGCTATCGTGTTGGAGAAATATTCACCGATTTTGATGAGATGGATGAAGCCGATATTATTGATGCAAAAAAAACCAAACTAACAGACCTGATCAATAATGAAAATGAATCGTTAAATTATACTTATGATTTTGGGGATAGTTGGGATCATACAATAATTTTTGAAAAAATAGTATCGTTGGAAGACGATCACCAAATGCCATTTTGCATAGCAGGTGCCCTAAAATGTCCACCGGAAGATTGTGGTGGGATTCCTGGATTTTATAATTTTTTAAACATCCTTTCTGATAAGCATCATGAAGAATATAAGGAAACAAAAATATGGGCTGGGGGTAAATTTAATGTTAATGAATTTGACCTGTTAAAGATCAATAAGCAGTTGAAAAAAATAGACAAATATATAAAGTCGATTGATAAATAAAGCATAAATAATAGCAATAGCAATTCATCGGTACAAACAATTAAAAATACTGCTGGAGCCATATTGAAAGTTGTACTTAAAAAAATAACCGCTACTATTGCCTTAATAGTAGCGGTTATTTTTAACCGAAGGAGCGTTATTTAATCCATCTGGCTTACATTTCTTACATAAAAAAATACTTCTTAAAAAAGGAGTTTTAGCAAGTTCGGTGAAGGCATATATTAGATTTTGTTTTGTATAATTATTTAGTTGTAAATCCATATTTTCTATAGATCAGTTTTGCAGTTGGACTAACCAAAAAATTCATAAAATCTTTTGCGGCCTGCGGGTGCGGTGCGGTCTTTAATTGTCCTGCAATATAGGTTGCTGAAATATTTTCATTTGCAGGAATATTTATTGTTTCTATTGGGTGGTGAATCATTTCCTGATAAAATGCTTCAGAGAACCAAACAGGCGCCGCATCGCTTTGATCATACAAAATACGCATGGGTGTCTGACGGTGATGTATCTGCGTTAGATAAGTTGTACTATCTTTTACTTTGGTATCCATTATCATCGTTTTTAATTGCTCTCCTCCTGCTTTTACATATGCTTCTTCTATACGCTGTCCGATACCTTCCCAGGCAGGGTTTGGCATACTAACCCTTACCTCTTTTCTGCCAAGATCTTTTAACCCTTTTATATTTTTTGGATTTCCTCTTGGTACCATAATGGCTAATTTATTATAAGCATATGCTGCCGTATCTGTAAAATAGCCGGTCATTTTATCAATACGATTTTTACCTGCAGTATATACATCCGGTTTTAAGGTTATGCGCATATTGCCAATAGTTATAGACCCGCCTTCAATTTGTTTTGCCAATATACCGGGAGGTAAGGTTTCAGCAAAAATGCGTTGGTATTGCGGGTATTGTTTTTTAAATCCATCAATAAGATCATCGATACACATAAACTGATTACCCGCAAAAAATACGACCAATTGAGGATCATTAATGTCACCAAAAAGATCCGGCACATTATCTACCCCCGGAATAGTGAACATTACTTTACTTTCCGGTGGTGTATTCCACGGAGGATCAAAACGATGTTCCTGTGCGCTGGCATTAGGTGTTAGTAAAGTATTTACCAATAGAAAAAAGCCAATTATTTTTTTCATTTTTGTATTTTAGAATCAATTATTTTGGTACTCTTTTCAAAATGACTACGGTTTAATTACAGACCATCCTTCTGCCTGGCGAATAATCAATTCTCCATTACCACTTGGAACAATTGCTATAAAATTATATAGTTGGTCCCGCGTAATTTTTCTTTCTTTTAAAGTATTATTACACTGGGCTACTATAACTCCTTTTTGAACCAGTGCTTTTAAATCGGCCTCATACTTACCTCCGGACATATAAGCGTCTGTACCACCCCCAAAGGCTATTAATTCAATTTCAATTTTGCCTGCAAGCCTTGGATCTGTTAAAGCATTATTGATATTACGTATTGCTTTTTCAATAATTTTTGAATCTGCATTATCCAGCTGATAAATGGCATGGTACATTTTTTTAGTGGCTTTGGCGCCTGTAAATGACCTGTTTTTTTCAATATTTGCATCAGTAATTTGAGCTTTTACTACTGTTGAAAGTAAAAAAATGCTTAGGAAGATAATGGTTAACTGTTTCATGATTTGTTGTTTTGTTTTTTTAGATTATTGATTGGTTTAAATGGCCCGAACTTATGCTGTACTTCAGAGAAAGAATCTGTGTAGGGACCAAAAGGAAAATCGACAGGCTTCTTTGCGATATTTTTCCAATCGGCATCTTGGTCTTTATGCGGCCTTGGCTGGCTATTTACAAATGCGGCCACATCCCATGCTTCTTCGTCTGTTAGTTTTGGGTTATGATAATCCGTACCGTTCGGCATATTGTTTTTTACAAAGCCAGCAAAGGCACTAATACGGTAAAGGCCTGCGCCATCATTGTAACTATGCGCACCCCATAAAGGCGGGTTTATGTAACCTGTATTATTTGCGTTAGCAAGCCCCTGACCTTTATCTCCATGGCAACTCTGGCAATTGGCCGTGTATACTTTGTTTCCTGCAACAGGATTGGCTGCAACATCTAAATACTTGATTTTCATAATGCTGGTCCCACCGGCTGCATATCCTTTAGGAGTGCCGTTACCCAGCCATTTCATGTAGGCGTAAATTGCTTTCATCTCATGGGTAGAGCTGTCTAACGCTTTGCCATTAAGGCTGCGTTCAAAACAATCATTCACCCGGTCGTAAATACTTTGCATGCCGTTATTTCTTGCCCTGAACTGGGGATAGGTTGAATAGACTTTTCCAAAATTATTTCCATAAGGAATTGTTCCGCCTTGCAGATGACAGTTTGGCAATTCATACCGTTGGTAGTTTGACCTACAGTGCCTTTAGGACCTAAATAATAAGCCGTGTTGGCAATTAATTCATGACCGTACCAAATCAATTTTCCACTATCACTATTATATGGAATCTCATATTTATTCCAGCCCTGCCAAACAGTATCCACGCGTTCATCACCCATATATGCTGCAAAAGTTGCTTCTGCTTCTTTGTCTTCCCTGTAAGCTTTAATGCTCTTATTAACAATTGCAAAAAGGATGAT
>JAYTHI010000241.1:0-3749 GCA_043732685.1 Ferruginibacter sp.
TGCAAAGGGTAGGAATTGTGATAGGCTGCATCAGATAAACTTCATAAGGCTGTTAACAGCTTTTAATTGAATAATGGATTTGCAAACTAACTACCTAAACCAAATAAATTGAATGCCGTATTGAGATAATTACCATTTACTTAAAATTATGAACTATGCCAGCTGAGACCAATAATTTTTTAAAGCTTCTGCAGCATCCATTTAAATTCCGGCTGTTTTTATTTTCACAATTACCAAGTGCGTTTTTCTCCGGGGTTCGGGTAAAATCAATCAGTCAATCAACTGCGGTAGTAACCGTTCCATATAAATGGTTTACACAAAATCCATTTAAATCTACCTATTTTGCCTGCCTTGCCATGGCAGCAGAAATGAGTACAGGCTTACTCGCGATGTTGAATACTTATAAAAGTAAACCGCCAATATCTATGCTGGTAGTGAGTTTGGAAGCATTGTATTATAAAAAGGCCTCGGGTTTAACCCTATTTACCTGTAATGATGGAGCCGCAATTGCCGCTGCAATTGAACATGCCCTTGCCACAGGAGTGGGACAGGAAATTAAGGTTAAATCAACCGGTAAAAATAGTGAGGGAGTGTTGGTAGCGGAATTTTTTATTACCTGGTCTTTTAAGCACAAATCCTAAATTCCGGTTTAATTAAAAAGTGATGCTTCTTTTTGAGTGGTATTTAAATATTCTTTATTTACTGATAATAAATATGCCATTCGATGTTTTACAACAATGTTCTCTAAAAACTGTAGTTAAGGTATAAAAATATTATTTTTTATTTGGATATACTCTTACAAGTAATAATTCCTTTTCGCTATCTTGAAACTTAAACCTATAACAATGAAAATTGCGTTCCATGGTGCTGCCAGAACTGTAACAGGATCTAAACATCTACTAACCTTAAAAAACGGCAAACAAATTTTATTGGATTGCGGTATGTTTCAGGGACTTGGAAAAGAAACGGATTCCCTCAATTCAAATTTTGGTTTTGATCCCGCCGCTGTTGATTATCTTATTTTATCCCATGCACATATTGACCATAGCGGCTTAATACCAAAATTGGTGAAAGATGGTTTTAAGGGACGTATATTTTCTACCCCGGCTACAAAAGATCTAAGCGCAGTTTTAATGGAAGATTCTGCCGGAATTCAGGAAAATGATTTAAAGTTTTTAAATCGGCGCAGGGCTGCAGAAGGGCAACCCGAACTTCCTGCACTTTATACAGAAGAAGATGCGGTTGCTGCAGAAAAATTATTTGAATCAGTAGCCTACGATAGCTGGTTCAAAATTGAGGAAGGGATAGAATTTTGTTATACTGATGTTGGACATATTATTGGCAGTGCTGCTGTACATTTAAAAATTACGGAAGATGGAAAACTTACCAGGATCAGTTTTAGCGGTGATGTAGGGCGCTACCGGGATCTTATTTTAAGGGCACCCGAAAAATTTCCGCAGGCAGATTACATTCTTATTGAAAGTACCTATGGCAACAGGTTGCATGATGAACACAATCCTACGCCGGATGCCTTATTACAATGGATTCAACATACTTGTCTGAGTAAAAAGGGCAAATTAATTATGCCGGCATTTAGTGTAGGCCGCACACAAGAAATATTGTATGCCCTAAACCAACTGGAAGTCGAAAATCGCCTGCCACCACTAAATTATTTTGTTGATAGTCCGCTTAGTTTAAAAGCCACTGCAATTGTCAAACGGTTCCCGCAATATTTTAATGACCGCATACAAAAATTATTGTTATCAGATAGCGACCCATTTAGTTTTAAGGGGCTAAAATTAATTCAGTCCGTAGAGGAATCAAAAGAATTGAATTATAATAATGAGCCTTGTGTAATTATCTCGGCAAGTGGTATGGCTGAAGCCGGGCGCATAAAACACCATATCAGTAATAATATTGAAAATAGCAGAAATACCATTTTGCTTACCGGATATTGTGAGCCCGGATCGCTTGGAGGAAGGCTGATGCAGCATCCAAAAGAAGTAAGTATTTTTGGCCATTACCATGAGGTAAATGCAGAAATTGGTGAAATGCGCAGCATGAGTGCACATGGTGATTATGAAGACTTGTGTAATTTTTTAGCCTGTCAGGATGCGGCGCAAGTGAAGAAACTTTTTTTAGTTCATGGCGAATATGAAGTACAGCTTGATTTTGCTAAGCGTTTAATGCGTAAAGGATTTATGGATGTAGAAATTCCGGCGCAACATAGTGAAGTTGAATTGAGTTAAAACACTTAAAGGTTCAATGATTTTTTGGTGATGGAGCTGTGGGGTTATAGTATAGTCCTCAGTAGGATATTTTGTTCCTAATATTATATGCTTTCTTAAATTGAATGGTATAAGCTCAATGCCCAAGCTTATATTCAGATTTGGAAACGATTCGTAATTTAAATTAAATACCGATCGGTATTATTTTTCTTTTTCAGCTATTAAAGAATATTCAGGTTATTAAGTTAAATTTTATCTTCTTACTCAACAGCGCTTTCTATGCAATGGCATAAGAAAATATTTATTTTTATTTTCTTTATGGATATGTATAGTTTACTATTTTTTAACCTAATTTATTTCTGATGTTATTACTGTCAATTTTAAACTATTGGTTTATTCACTGGTTGTCAATCCTTGTTAAAATATCTTTTACAACGGCATTGGCGTAAATTTGATTTCCGATGTAAAGTTGTTTGATTTACCCTTGCCATTATCGTAATAATTATTTTACGCAGCCTAAAATGAAAACTATGTTAAAAAAAATTATTAAAATTTGTTTAATCTTATTGGTCACATTGCTTGTTTTGGCCATTACAGTGCCGTATCTTTTTAAAGGGCAAATTGTTACACTGATTAAAAAGGAACTTAATAAAAAACTGACTGCTACTGTAAATTTTAAGGCTGTTGATATTTCCTTCTTCCGGCATTTTCCAAAAGTTTCTATTGAGGTTGATGAATTACAGGTGATTGGCACTGGACAATTTTTGACTGATACACTTCTTTCGGCAAAAAAAATTGATGCGGCAGTAAATATTATGAGTCTGATAAAAGGGAGTAATTTTAAAATTTATAGTGTAAATATCGAATCGCCCGTTATACATGCCATTGAATTGAAAGACAGTTCTACCAACTGGAATATTCTTAAACCGGATACGGTGGCTGCCTCGGTTACAGAAAAAAAACCTTTCACTTTGGCGTTGCAACATTATTTAGTGAGCAATGCTTCCATTAATTATAACAATGCAATAGCAGCAATTTCAACAACCATTACCAACCTTAATCATGAGGGCAGTGGTGATTTTACCAGCGATGTTTTTACGCTAAAAACCAATACCACAGCCGATGCACTTTCTGTTCTTTATAAGGGTATTGCTTTTTTATCCAACGCTAAAATTTCGATTGATGCAGCTTTTGAAATTGATAATAAAACAGGAATTTATAAATATAATACCAATAAGATTTTACTAAACGCGCTTGCTGTTTCCAGTACAGGAATCATAAAAAGTGTTGGAGCCTCCGGTTATGATATGGACATAAAATTTGATGCCCCTACCATAGCATTTAAAAATTTATTATCCCTGGTGCCTGCCATCTATAAAAATGATTTCGATAAAATTAAAACTACAGGTACTGCAAAGTTTAACGGTTTTGTAAAGGGGCTGTACACCGATATAGCTATTCCAGCTTACCATATTAATATGGAGGTTAATGAGGGTTATTTTAAATACCCCGATTTGCCTA
>JAYTHI010000242.1:0-3710 GCA_043732685.1 Ferruginibacter sp.
GTTTTTTGTACATCCAATAAACGAAGGGTATAATCCTTTGCTCTGGCATCAAGTATATTATTTTTATTGGCAAGATACTCTGTACAATTTAAAAAGAAATCTTTGTTGGCATATTGAATTTTAGTGTACTTATTCATTCCCATGGGTAGTGGCCCAACAGATTCAGATACCTGGTTTAGTACAATATCGGCATCAGCCACCACTATAATTTTACCGGAGCCACTGCTTTCACTTACATAATTTTGGTTGTATGTTTTTAGGGTATCTAATTGAGCCTGGCTGGTTCGGTTGGCAAACATACTCTTAAACTTACCTTCCAATAAAACGGCAACAGGAATATTTTTTCTATTAAACCGGCTTACATCTTCAATGGTTTGTAAACTATTTAACTGAATCCTTGCGGGGGTAGGTAAGGTATACGCATTGGCGGAGGAGGTTAATAAAATTGTTTTGGTAATACCGGCAGCCTCAACAGTATCAATAGAATTTACAAATTGGCCCAGTACATCTGCCTCATTTTTAACAATCGCATTTTCTGAGCCCGGTTGCAATAAAGGTGCATAAGGCCATGGCAATAATTGCTGTTGGCTTTGGCCTCCTAAAGCGCCTACTTCTACCGGTATTTTATCGCAATGCTTATCAGCTATCAGGTCAGTATTAATTCTTACCCCATATTTAAACAACAGGTCATTAATATTCAGATCGCGGGAATAAGCAATCAATTCACCATTTTGAATGCTGTCTCTTTCGGCATATAAAATATCCATAAAGAATAATAGACGACCACCGTTCATTACATATTGATCCATTTTAAATTTATCGTCATCACTAAATTTTTCGGTAGGTTTAACAATAACAATGGCGGCATATCCTGAATTTATAAAGGGTTGCGTTTTTATATTTACGGTATCAACCACAAAGTTTTTACCAAGGGTAGCAAATACATCATTTACAGGAAGAAAACCATAAGCCGGTTCGCCATTACCGTAAGCATAGGCTACAACAGGGACTTCTTTTTGAGTTAATTTTTGGATGGCATTGGCAAATTTGTATTCCAGTAAAGCTTCTGCACTATTCAGGGATTGTTTGTCTAATATATCATTTGAATTAAAAACAATCTTTTGCACCTGCCCCTGCAACAGATCTATAGCAATTGTTTTACCCCCATAGGTTAAAAGAGCCCCCGGAAATAACTGACGCTGGTTTTTACCCTCGCCTTCCTTAACCTGCACCTGCTGGTTGGTTGGCCTTAAGCCCATATCTATTAAGGAGGTAAATAATTTATTTTTAGCAGAGTCATCCAAACCTTCACCAGGCAATTCGAATTTAAACTGAATTTTATTACCGCCATACTCCTTAAAATTATCCAACAGATCTTTTGTGCTGTTGGATAGCTTTTTAAATTCAGATTTGATGTCTCCTGTTAATAACACCGTAATATCTACAGTGCTGTCCAAATTTTTAAGGATTGTTTCGGTGGAGGTGGAAAGCGTAAATCTTTTTTCATTGGTGAGGTCAATCCTTGCATGAAATATAGCCCCTGCTACATTTAACGCAACCATTAAAATAAGTATTAAAAACAGCCCAAGATAATTGCTGTAAATGTTATTTTTAATTTTCATGTACGGGAACTTAACGTTTTTTCAAATTATGCATTGTTATTATAAGGAATAAAAATATAATACTTAAGTAATATAATATATCCCTGCTATCTAAAATACCCCTACTGGTGCTGCGGTAATGAAAGTCTATGCCCACCATTTCAATGTAATAATCAGCCTGACCAACAAAAACAGGTAATTTACTTAAAGCATTAAAACCAAAATAAAGCAACAGACAAACAAATGCACTGATTAAAAAAGCCACCACTGCATTATTGGAGAAGCTGCTGCAACACAAACTTATGGCTGCAAAAACAGCTGCTAAAAAAAATAATCCAATATAACTGCCTGTGATACCGCCGCCATCAATATTGCCGGATGCACTTAAATTTTTTATAGTGAGCAGGTAGATAAAAGTTGGCACTATTACAAAAAGCAGTACAATTAAAATGGACAGGTATTTGCCGCTAACGATTTGCCAGTTGGAGAGTGGTTTAGTTTGTAAAATTTCAAAAGTTCCGGTTTTAAATTCTTCAGATAAAGACCGCATGGTGATTGCCGGCACTAAAAAAATTAATATCCAGGGAGAAAGTTCAAAAAAGTTATCAAGGGTGGCATATCCAAAATCAAAAAGATTGCTGTCTTTTAAAACAAACAAAAAAATTCCATTTACCAACAAAAATAATATGATGGCAATATAACCGGTAAGGTTGCTAAAAAACTGGTGCAAATCTTTTTTACAAATACTCCACATAGGCATAAAATTATTGCAATTTAGTACTACGGCAGTTAGAAACATTAATTTATACCGACCAAAATAATTTTTTGAAGTATTTGTCCATTTTTTATCATATAAAAAATTAAAAATATACCATTAGCTTTAAACCCACCTTCATTATAAAATAGTATATATTTTTCTTACTTGTAATAAAGTACCTTTTTTTACTGTTAAAACCTTTGAATCGAGGAAATTAGTGAATACCAATCTTATCAATCCCTATTTATTAATTCAAAAGAAAAAATAATAAGGATTGGATGCAGCATATTTAGTTGGGTTACTGTCATAATAAACAGAAGCGAATATGAATTAATTATTTTCTTTATTTATTACCATTATTATAAAATTTTTGAGAAAACTTGTTTAACAATGGTTTAAGCAATTCTTTAAATTACCAAATACGTCGTTTACCAAAACCGACTGCACAGTCCCGCCAAACCGGCGGGATTTTTTTTATGGAATTTTTTAGGAAGCGGCATCTCAATAAAAAATTCTATATGAAAAAGATTATTCAACTTGTAACTGTGCTTCTATTTGCCGGACAATTAATGGCACAAACCAACAAAAAAGAGACCATTCCACCACCACCACCCGCTCCTCCAGCCCGGATCACTAAAATAAATATGCCAATACCTCCACCGCCACCACCAGCTCCAAAACAGGTATTAAAAGCAAATTTTCCACCGCCTCCACCCCCTCCTCCACCTATCAATAGAAAAAAGAGAACTCTTAAGGATTAGCAACGTACGTTATAAATTATTTGGACAACGCTAATACACTAATTAATAGCGACTAAATTGACAATTTGAAATATTTATATTAATTGTAACTGAATAAGAAATAATAGCATTTCTAAAAAAATATAGCTGCGAGTGCGGTGACGTGCAAAAACACAGCGTTAGTAAAATTTCTTTTCAGGAATACCAAAGAAATGTCATGGGTATTTATCATCCTAAACGGAGATATTTAAGTTTGATGGAAGTCGTTAAACTGATGAAGCTATTCAAGTTTAAATAAAGAGATAGCATTTCGAATTTATTGAATAATATTACCAATCGTAGGGAATTTTATTAACCAGACTACCATTAAAAGGAACGTTTAGATAAGATAGCACCTTGCAAGGGTGACTGTTGTAGTTTATAGCGTGAGTTTAAAAGAAAGGCTATCAAATGATTCAACAGTTGTATCCAGGTGGTTTTTTAAAACCAAAAACAATTAATTTAAAAACTGTAATAATCGAGTAGGAAGTAAGGGATTAATTCCCTTACTGTCCTCTCACACCACCGTACGTGCCGTTCGGCATACGGCGGTTTGCTAAAATAATGACAGCT
>JAYTHI010000243.1:0-11821 GCA_043732685.1 Ferruginibacter sp.
TCCGGCCTGCTGGCAGCTAACTTATCAATAAAATTTAAATTTACTTGGGTATTACCTGCCGGTGCTTGTTTTAAGCCAATAAAATGCGGTAAAAAAATAAGGGAACAAATGGAGGCTCCTACCAGACTTAAGGCAGCGAATAGTCCAAGGTCTTTAAGCATTTCGGATTCAACAAACTCCAGACATAAAAAACCGCCAATGGTGGTAAAACTACCTACCGTTAAGGGCAGGGTTAAATCTTTAATAACCTGTCTCACATTATTTGTATGGCGGTAATGATTAAAAACATGCAAAGAATAGTTAACGGCAATGCCCAATACAACCGAACCTGTACCAAGGGCAATAACAGAAATACTTCCCTTTATAAAATAAATAGCAGCAAGAGAAAATAATACCCCAAATAATACAGGCATCATAATAATAAAGGGGGCGGACTTTTTTTTAAAATAGATACCTAAAAAAATAAGTATAAAAAAAACGGTAATGCCCTGGGTAAGCAGGGTGTCTTTTCTTAATTGCAAAGCATTACCAACGGAAACTGCTGTAGCACCAAAATAGGTTGCTCCCGCATATTTATATGCTGTGCTGTCTAAAGCCACAATTGCTTTATCGAGCGATTGTAACAGCATTGCATTTTTGCCGGTATTATTAGGCGGAAATTCCGGCGTTATAAAAAGAAGTAAATGCTTTTGATTTTTGGTTAAAATATAGTTTTCGTACAGTTCAAAATTATCATCATATTGTAGTTGCTGCAATTTTTTAAGACCCAAAAAAGTAATGCCTGCAGGGTCGTTTTCAATGGTACTTTTTAAGGCAATGCCTGCCGGAGATGTTAAGGTTTTTAAATCTTGGGTGAGTGTTTCTTTAAGCTTATCGGGCCTTATCAGTGTATCAATAGCGCGGTAATCTTTTTCTTCTAAATAAATAGGAAGGTGGTCGCTAATGGTATTAAAAAGTTCAGGCGCTAACTCCTCATCAACCTTGCCATTTATTTTACGAATGTACCGTGCAGGCGCACCTTTTAATTTTTCTTCAAATGCTGCTGCATAGGCAACTAAGCTATCCGGCATAGTGGCACTGGTATCTTTAAGCGATACCATTACCACCAGTTTATCCATAAATTTTGAGTTTTGAAAAACCGCTGTTAGTTTTTCAATTTTTTTATCCTTGGGTAATATTTTGGCAATATCTTCTTCAAATTTTACTTGTACAGAAAAGTAACCAAGCAATAAAAAACTGGCAATAAGCGTACTATAAAACGCGGTTCGGTGTTTTGTAAAAAAGGAATATATCGATAGTAAGAGTGATTCCATATGTCTTTTAAATAGTTGCAGCGCGCCCCTTTTTTGAGGTAAATAATTTAAGTAATAAATAGGTTGATAGTCCGGAAAATAGGGCAGCAACTATTGCCAATAGTATGCTTCCAAAAATATACTGCTGCAAATTTTGCTTTACCGCCAACAGGGTAATTGATTTATTATAATTCATGGTAAGGGCGGCGTTCCCCATCCAGATGGCACCTGTTTTATAGCTGGCATAAATAATAAGGGGTATCATTGGGGGAAGGCTGATATTGGCTGCAATTATTACCAGGGCTTTGTTTAGTCTAAGTAGTACGGCCAGAAATATAGCGATCAATAATTGAAATCCCCACAAAGGAATGATGCCCATAAAAATACCAAGGGCTACCGAGGCAGACTTTATTTTATCAGAATTGGTGGTATTAAAAAGCTGAATGGAAAGGTGTTGCTTAAAATTTTTTTTTATAAAAATGGATTCAAAAATTTGTCGGGGTTTAATGTATAGCAGTGCAATCAATACAAGAATAGTATTTAATATACTGATCCTTATAAAATCTCTATAGGGTCTGAAATGTGATATGCGTTGGGCTTTAGGTGCATAGTATACGCTTACCGGTATGTAAACAATCGCTACATTTTTCCAGGCAGCTTTTACCAATACTTCTGTTTCAAGTTCGTATTTACGCGTTACTAATTTGATTTTATTAATTGCTTCCAGGGGGTATAAACGGTAGCCGGATTGCGTATCAGGAAGGCTGATTCCGGTTTCAACTTTAAACCAAAAGTTAGAAAATTTATTGCCAAAACTACTGCCACCGGGTATGGATTGCTGGTTCATATTTCTGGCCCCGATGATAATGGCATTTTTAAAGCTGCCTAATTTATGTATAAATAAAGGAAGGTCTTTAGCAAAATGCTGTCCGTCAGCATCAATTGTTATAGCATAGTGGTAACCTAGTTTTACTGCGTAGTCAAATGCCTTACGTAAGGCCCAGCCTTTACCAATATTATTTTTATAGCTTACAACTTTTACAAAAGAAAAGGAATCGATAATGCTGCTGGTAGTATCAGTTGAGCCATCGTTAATTACAATTATTTGCTTACAATATTGAGCAACATCTTCAATTACTGCTGCTAGCGAGGTATCATTATTATAGGTTGGAATGATAACACAAACGCCAAGCTGTTCAAATTGCCGGACGGATATCATAGACACTGGTATGGAAGAAATGTTTGTCATTTTCAGGGATAAAATAAACATCGGTGAAAAAATAATTAAAAGCGATTTTACTGATGATTATTTTATATTGGCCAATTCAATTGTATTAAAAACAAATTTAATGTTTTATTATTAATTTTATAATAAGGGTATTAGAAGTAAAATTTTAAAAATGGTGACGAATGGTTTTAATGTAAAAAATTATATTGCAAAGTAAAGCCTAAAAAAGAAAACGTTTTAAAACCATCTTTATTAGTAGTGATTATTTTATTTAATAAAATTAAAAAAAATAATTTTTATTATTTCATAGCAATAAAATTATTGAATTCATAAAAATTGAAGTGCTGCTGATCAGATAAGATTTATTTTTTTACTCATTACATCAACAATAACAGCTTGCGTAATTCTTGCAGCATAATTAATTTAAGCATTTAAAAATCAACGGTTAAAGCAATTCATTTCTAGATTGAGAATTAAAAATTAGTAATCCTCTAAAGATTTTAATGTCAAAAAAATAGTTGAAATTCAGTTGTACCTGCTGTTTAAAAATTTTATAAAATCTTAAAACGCTAATAATAACTGATTTAAAAAAATTGTTATATTGCAACTTTTAGTACTTGAAATTGCTGAAAATTAATAATTAAAAAACGATGTATTTAAGAATAGTTTCCACCCTGGTCTTACTCTTAAATTTCTATTTAATTCAGGGTCAATCTATTATTCAATATTTTAATAAAGTTGCTTTATATAAAGTGCTTGCTTCAGGAAATTTGGAGGAAATAAATATTGAATTAAAATTATTAAGTAATGTGGCATTGCCGGAAAAACAGGCTTATGAAGGTACCTTATTAATGAAAAAAGCCGGTATGGTTGCTAAGCCGGTTGAAAAACTTCGATGGTTTAAAGCTGGTCGCATAAAGTTGGAGGAGGCAATTATAAAAGATTCTTTGAACAGTGAATATCGTTTCCTCAGGCTGCTGATTCAGGAACATGCACCTAAAATTGTTAAGTATCGCAGCAGTTTAGCGGATGACAGTAAAAATATTGAATCCAATTTTACATCACTTTCATCGTTATTGCAACAGGTTATAAAAGAGTACAGTAAAAGATCCGGCATATTAAAAATCGCTTAGTTTTCTATCCATGAACAAAAAAATTTTGGTGCTTTATTATTCGCAGTCCGGTCAATTAGGTGAAATTATAAACAGCTTAACTGATCCATTAATTAAAGCAGGCAATAAGGTTGAAACCGTACAGGTTCAACCAACAGCAGCCTATAATTTTCCATGGACGGGCAAAAGTTTTTTTGCGGTAATGCCTGATTGTGTTTTAGAAAAACCTGCTGAATTACAGCCACTTGTTTTAAAAGATAGTAAGTACGATTTGGTTATTCTTGGCTACCAGGCATGGTTTTTATCACCGAGTATTCCAGCTAATTCTATACTGCACCACCCGGTAATACAGCTAATATTAAAGAATACGCCGGTACTAACTATAACGGGTGCACGAAATATGTGGATAAGCGCCATGAATAGTATCAGGGCTACTTTTAACCTATTGGGTGCCAGCCATGTGGGTAATATAGTTTTGGTGGATAAGCATGCAAACCTGGTAAGTTTTGTTACCATATTGTACTGGATGTTTACCGGCAAGCGCGACAGGTATTTAAATATTTTTCCAAAGCCAGGCGTTGCGGATGCCGACATTAACAATTGCAGAAATTTTGGGAGGATTATAGAAACCTATTTATACCGGGATAATTTTGAAGGTTTACAACAGGAGCTGGTTACAAAAAAAGCGGTGGTGGTTAAATATAATTTAATGTTTATTGAATCTAAAGCCAAACGTATATTTATAATTTGGGCCAATTTAATACGTAAAAGAAAAAATAAAACGTCCTGGCTTTTGGTATTTAAATACTATCTTATAATAGCACTTTTTGTAGCCGCTCCAATTATTCTAACAATCGATGCTATTTTCTTTAAGCCCTTTTTATCGGCCCGTATTAAAAGGCAAAAACAATTTTTTTTAGGAGTAAATTAATCCGAATGTCATTAAGCGAAGTCTATATTAATAATACCTCCTGCTTTTTTCCAAACGATCCTGTGTCAAATGAAGAGATGGAGGATTATCTTGGGTATATCAATAAAACGCCTTCCAGATCTAAAGCAATTGTTTTAAAAAATAATGGCATTAAACGTCGTTTTTATGCATTAACAAAAGAGGGAAAATCTACCCATACCAATGCCCAAATGACAGCATTGGCAGTAAAAAGTTTATTTAAAAATAATCCCGAAGCAATAAAGGATGTTGAACTGTTGAGTTGCGGAACTTCATCGCCTGATCAATTGATGCCCTCACATGGGGTAATGGTTCACGGATGGTTACCCGAAACAAATTCCTTTGAAGTGGTATCTCCATCCGGTGTATGTTGCTCCGGTATGCATGCTTTTAAATATGCCTATCTCGCTACTAAAACTGGCGATGTACAATTGGCTGTTGCAACAGGTTCTGAAAGAATATCAAGATCTTTGATGGCGTCAAATTTTGAGGATGAGGCGCAGAAATTAAAGGAATTATCCGATGATCCGTATATTAGTTTTGAAAAGGAATTTTTAAGGTGGATGCTATCCGACGGAGCTGCTGCTTTTTTACTTTCTAATAAAAAAAATGAAATTGGTATCAGTCTCAGGGTAGAATGGATTGAGGGTTTTAGCTATGCCAATACACTTGGGCCCTGCATGTATATGGCCTGCGATAAATTAGGAGATGGTACTCTAAAAAGTTACCTCGATTATTCGTCGCAGGAAATACTACAGCAATCTATTTTAAGTATTAAGCAAGACGTAAAATTATTAAGCCAAAACATTGTGCCGCTTGGAGGCGTAGGATTAAAAGCTGCTTTATTAAAACACAATATTAGTACAGCTGCAATTGATTATTTTTTGCCACATATGTCGAGCGATTTTTTTAGAGAAAAAATATACCGGCAATTATTAGAAAATGAAACGGGTATATCTTATGATAAATGGTTTGTAAACCTAAGCCAGGTAGGTAATGTTGGTGCGGCTTCCGTTTACCTGATGCTGGATGAATTGTTTCATAGCGGAAAATTAAAAGCAGGCGATAAAATATTATTACTGGTGCCTGAAAGTTCCCGCTTCTCTTACATGTACAGTCTGCTTACAGTTTGCTGATTTTAATAGAAAATTAAAAAATACGAAACAATAAATTGCCATTACAGCTATTTTTCTTTGCACATAAATCTGAAAACAATATGAAAAAAGAAGATATACCGCAGGATGAAAGCGCGCTCAATAAATTAACTAAGGAGCTTGTTTATGCAGTTGATAGTAACGGCAATTATATTACCGGACTAAGTACGGGGTGGAAAGTGAAGGCCAATGCATTGGACCTTGCCTGGGATGATATTGAACAAAAAATTGAGGCTGCAAGGCAAAAAGTACTACACGGGCAAGCTAGTCCGCTGCTTTATTTTATTGAACTTCGTTTGATGGACATGGGTATTGTTTCGGCTTACACAGGTTTTTTTAAATGGACCATAAAGCGGCACTTAAAGCCCGATGTATTCAAAAAATTATCTGTCAAAAAATTAAGAAAATACGCTGAAGCATTTAATGTAAGTGTTGAAACGTTAAAAACCATGAAGTTAGAAAATGCATGAATTTAAACATTTACAGGCAGCCCATTGCGAAAATGGCGTAACCACCAATTTGTTAAGAACAATCGGTGTAGACAAAATTACCGAGCCCCTGGCCTTTGGTATTGGTTCAGGATTATTTTTTGTTTATGTACCTTTTCTTAAAATAAATAAGGGGCCTGCTATTGCGTTCAGGACCATGCCCGGATTAATTTTTAAAAGAACCTGTAACGCACTTAATATTCCTGTGGTAAGAAAAAAATTTAGTTCCAAAGATGCGGCAGAAAAATACCTTGCGCAATGTTTATTGGCCGGTCAGCCGGTTGGTTGTCAGGTAGGAGTTTATTACCTTACTTATTTCCCTAAAGAATACCGGTTTCATTTTAATGCACATAATATTATTGTGTATGGTAAAGAAGCTGATAAATATTTAATCAGCGATCCTGTAATGGAAACTGTTACCTCCTTAAGCAGCTACGAATTGGAAAGGGTGCGCTTTGCAAAAGGCGCATTAGCACCAAGGGGACAAATTTATTATCCAAAAGAAAAAACTATAGTAACCGACGCGCAAATCAGTAAGGCTATAGCCATTGGAATTAAAAGAAATGTGCTGCACATGATAAAGATGCCGGGCAGCATTGCCGGCGTAAAAAGTATTGCATCCACAGGCGAAAAAATAAAAAAGTGGCGCGATAAGCTGGGACAGCAAAAGGCAGGTTTATACCTGGCTCAATTGGTTCGTATGCAGGAAGAAATAGGAACCGGCGGCGGAGGCTTCAGGTATATTTATGCGGCTTTTTTACAACAGGCCCATGCTTTTTGCGGACTCGATGAATTACTGGAAATTTCTACAACCTTTACCAAATCGGGCGATATGTGGCGCAATGCTGCAGTGCAGGCTGCCGGTATTTATAAAGGTAGAATTGGGAGTCAGGCAGATTTTAATATAATGGGAGATAGCCTGGTAGAAATTGCTGCGGTAGAAAAACAGGCCTTTCAGGCATTGTCTAAATTAAAATGGCATTCATGAACGATGTAGCAGTACGCATTCAAAACCTAACATTTAATTACCCCAACCAACAAAAAAGCTGTATAAATAAGGTAAGTCTAAACGTGACTGCAGGTGATCGTTTTGGTTTATTCGGACCAAATGGTGCAGGTAAAACAACCCTGATGCAATGCATGACGGGGCTTTTACAATATACTAAGGGCAGTATCAAACTTTTTGATACGGAAGTAAAAAATAACAGAAAAAATATCAACGGACTATTTGGTTTTGTACCGCAGGATTTTTCTTTTTATCAGGAATTAAGTCCACTCGAAAACCTTGCTTATTTTGGCGCTTTATCTGGATTGAAAAGAATGGCTATCAAAAATAAATCAGCCGAATTATTAGAAGTACTTGGCTTAACGGAAGTAGCCAGCAAACCCGTACAGCAATTTTCAGGCGGAATGAAACGTAGGGTGAACCTTGCTATTGGCGTATTAAACGATCCGAGGATTTTATTTTTAGATGAACCAACAGTAGGGGTTGATGTACATACCAGGCAGGCCATCATCAGTTATTTAAAAGAATTAAATAGTAAGGGAACTACGCTTATTTACACTTCTCATCAACTTACTGAAGCCGAAGATCTTTGTAATACAATTGCGTTGATAGATGAAGGGAATATTTTGGTAAATGATTCTTTGCAACAATTACTTACCAATACTGCAGCAACAGATTTGGAAGGATTGTTTATTAATTTAACGGGTAAAATGTACAGGGATAACTAATGTATAAACTTTGGGCCAGCATATTAAAAGACCTGCAATTACTTACCCGCGACAAGGTTGGTTTGCTTGTTATGTTTATTATGCCCATTGTTTTAGCCCTGGTAATAACGGCAACGCAAAACAGCACTTTCGAACTGGTAAATAAAAATAAAATAACCCTGCTTTTATGCAATAAAGATACGGGCGATGCAAGTAAAGAATTGGTAAAAGCTATTGAAAAAGTAGGGATGTTCGCTGTTAAAAGGGTTGGTGCAGGCCAAACGGAAAAGCAGCTTTCCAACAGCATGCATCAAAAAGATGCTTTGATAGCCATTATCATCCCTCAAAATTTTTCTGTTACCATTACTGCAAAGGCAGGCACATTAGCAAATAAGGCTTTAAGTAATTTAGGTCTGCTAACAAATACCAGTAATATAACTGAGGATACGGTTTTACCCATAACCCTATTGTATCATCCTGTTTTACAAGCCAGCTTCAGGCAATCCATACAGGGTGCTTTACGCAGTACATTACAAATGGTACAAAGTAAACAGGTATTAAAAAGTATTTATTTTTCGCTTAATGAAACCAATTTGCCGACTGCCTTAGAAAATGAATTTACTAATAGCGAGGTAGGTATAAATGAAATTCCAATTTCAAAAGATGGAAGCCATACTATTCCAAATGCTACCCAGCATAATATCCCGGCATGGACAATATTCGCCATGTTCTTCGTAGTGATATCGCTTGGCAGTAATGTGGTAAAAGAAAAATTAAACGGAAGCTTTATCCGTTTAAAAACATTGCCCACTAATTATTTACTTTCTTTAGTGTCCAAGCAAATTACTTATTTGTGCGTCACCCTGTTTCAGGCTGCTGTAATTTTTGCATTGGGTATTTGGTTGTTTCCCTTTTTAGGTTTACCACGTTTAAATTTACCGGTGGATATTTTCGGATTGTTTCTGGTAACATTTTTTTGTGGATGGTGTGCTGTAAGTTTCGCCATTTGTATTGGCGTGTTTGCTCAAACCCAGGAGCAGGCAACTGGTATAGGTTCGGTTTCTATTGTGTTGATGGCGGCTGTGGGCGGATTGTTAGTGCCTTCATTTGCAATGCCTGCATCGTTTGAGCAGGTAATTAAATTATCTCCATTGCATTGGTGTTTAGAGTCTTACTATATGTTATTTTTGGAAGGTGCTGTATTAAAGGATTTACTTAAAAGCATTTTACCTTTATTGGCCATAACCATGCTATTTCAATTGATTGCTTTAATAGGTTTAAAAAGAAAAAACCTTATTTAAAAAACTTATGGAAACAGTACAATTAAAAAAACAATTAAAAATACAGCTTGTCGAATTTTTAAATTTGCAAACCATAAATCCGGAGGATATAAAAGATGATGAGCCTTTATTTGGCGAAGGGCTTGGCTTGGATTCTATAGATTCAATTGAGTTGATAGTATTGTTAAACAGAGAATATGGTATTGTAATTGAAGACCCAAAAAAGGGAAGAAAAATTTTAGCAGATATTAATACCATGGCTGGTTATATTGAACAAAATCGAACCAAATAAAAATATATTTCTTGAGTAGAATTGTAGTTACAGGAATGGGTGTTATTAGTGCCATCGGAAATTCTGCAGCACAAAACCGTATGGCATTGATCGATGGCATTTCCGGTATTGGTCCGCTGCAAATGTTTGCATCCCGATTTACCGGCAGTTTACCCGTGGGCGAAATAAAAATAAGCAGTACTCAATTAATAGAGCAGCTCAACGCCAAAGAACCCGGTGTTACCCGAACTACATTACTTGCTTTGCATGCGCTTGAAGAAGCTATTGCAGATAGTGGTTTATCTATGGCGGAAGTTGCAGCATACGATACCGCTTTAATTGGTGCCAGTACTGTTGGGGGTATGTGCTTAACCGATGAAATGTACAGCGATTCAAAAATTGATACACAAGCTTCTCCCTTTATTGACACTTACGATTTTGGCGCTACCAATATGTATCTTCAAAAGCGGTATAATTTTACCGGTACGGTTAATACAATAAATACTGCCTGCTCCTCTGCTGCCAATGCCATTATTTTTGGTACGCGACTTATTAAATCCGGCCTTGCACGCCGTGCCATCGTTGGTGGTTTTGATAGCCTGACTAAATTTACCATTTATGGTTTTAATGCCCTTCATATTTTATCAAATCAACAATGTACCCCTTTTGATGAAGCCCGTAACGGTTTAAATTTAGGAGAAGGCGCTGCTTTTTTAGTATTGGAAAGAGAAGAAGCTATTGCAGGTAAAAAAGTTTACGCAGCCATCACAGGGTATGCCAATACCAATGATGCCTACCACGCATCTTCTCTTTCTGATGAAGGAACCGGACCTTATAATGCTATGAAGGATGCGCTTATACAGGCCAATATTCAGCCATCGCAAATTGATTTTATTAATGCACATGGTACAGGCACTCAAAATAATGATCTGGTAGAAAGCGTTGCCATGAGGCGCCTATTTGACCAGGTGCCGGCCTTTACTTCTACCAAGGCAAATATTGGCCATACCCTTGGTGCAGCCGGTGCTATAGAAGCGGTGTATTGTATTTTAAACCTTTCAGCGCAGGAATTATATCCTCAGCTAAATTTTAAAAATGCTATAAAAGAAACGGGTTTAGTTCCTGTACAACAATATAAAAAAAGGCCCCTTAACCACATCATGTCTAATTCATTTGGTTTTGGGGGCAATTGTTCATCGCTGATATTCAGCAAGGTTTAATACTATGTTTTACATACAAATGGCAAGCTGCATATCGGCACAACAAAGCTTTACCGGGCTTGATATTGATACGGTTAAGGAGGCAGTTGACGGTAAACTATTGGCAATTGAACCCAATTACGATGGCATTCCGCCTGCCATATTCAGAAGGATGGGTAAAGCCGTAAGGATGGGTGCCGGCGCAGCAATGCCCTTACTAAAAAATACTCCTCAACCTGCAGGTATCATCATTGGTACTGCAAATGGGGGCAAAGAAGATGCTGTAAAATTTATGAATCAAATTGTTGAGTATAACGAAGGCTTGCTAACCCCGATAAATTTTGTACAAAGCACGCCCAATGCCATAGCCGCACAAATTGGCTTGCTGACAAAAAATTATGGATATAATATTACGCATGTTCATTTAGGATTAGCATTTGAAATGGCCATGATAGATGCCGGTATGCTGATTGCAGAAAACCCTGTAAATATTTGTTTACTTGGTGCGGTAGATGATATTTCCTCCTTCAATTATAATTTTGAAGAAAAATATGGCTATCATAAAAAGGAACGGGTGGCAAGTAGTGAATTGTACCATAGCAATACGCCGGGAAATGTTGCCGGGGAGGCTGCTGTAATGTTTATGGTAAGTAGCAATCCGTGCAATGCCCTGGTTAAAGTGGTTGCGGTAGATACACTGCACACCGAATCAGTAACCGTAATGGAAGAAAGGTTACGGCTGTTTATCAACACAAATTTACCTGCAGGAGAAGCAATTGATTTGCTGTTAACAGGCGAAAATGGAGACAATCGCTTACAACCATTTTATAATAGCTGCGAATCTTTATTTAAGGATGGAGCAACCATTGCCAGGTATAAACATATGAGCGGAGAATTTTGTACCGCTACAGCAATGGGCTTATGGCTTTGCTGTAAATTATCGGAACTTCCAAAACTTCCTATCCATATGATTAAAAAGGAAGGCGATTCGAAAAATAATTATAAAAATATACTAATCTATAATACCCATAGAGGCATACAACATAGTTTTATTTTGGTGTCGGTTATTACGGCTTAATGTATAGTTCATGCGCTATGCAATAGAGTGATAAAGGCAAGTACATAAAAATTTTAA
>JAYTHI010000244.1:0-29763 GCA_043732685.1 Ferruginibacter sp.
TATTGCCTGGATGACAAGCCTGAAAAGATTGAAAAACTAGCCTTGCTCGCCAGCGAATTATTTGATGTTCAGGTAGAAAAAGAAGTGGTATTATTAACCGTAAGGCATTACAATAAGACTATTATAGAAAAATTGCTGTATAATAAAATCGAATTATTAAGCCAGCGGACTGTAGAAACAATGCAGGTTTTAATAAAGGGTTAATTTTAAAATAATTGGAATTTTGAAGGTAGATAGTTTAAAAATAATCCATTTATAAAAAGTAAAAGTTTTTAAAGTCAGGACCCTCCTTATAGTAAAAAGAGTACCGAAGTTGTGTACAAATAAGCATTAATTAATGATATAATCGCCCTTTTTATTAATCATTATTACCGGAAGTTTCTTTTTATCCTCAAAATAATCGAAGGCCTCTTTGAGTTTTACTGCAAATTTTTGCAGGGATTGGTTTTCTTTGGTGGCCTGGGCAAGGTATTCGAATGACTTTTTAACATTGTACTTGATTGGAAACACATGCACCGGAATAAAATCCTGCCCTTTTTCTTTAGTTAGGGAAGCGAGGCTGTACAATTCTTCAATTGGGGCATCGCTAATGGCAATACAGCCGGTTGACACACAGTTACCATGGATATAAATACTGTTTCCTGGATGAAAAGAATCACTTAAAATTTTATCAGATGCATTTGGATAATTTATTCCCAATGCTAGATGGTAATTACTATTTGGGTTAAACTCATTAATATAATAAAAACCTTCCGGAACCTGGTAATCTCCTTCTGATCGTTTTGGCCCCATGGAGCCACTTTGCATACAAATTTTATAAGATTTAAATAATTTAAAAATTTCCTTATCTTCTCCTTTTACCCACACTTCTAATATCCGATCATACTTAAAAGTTCTTATATACATAGCCCGCGGAGGAAAGGAAAGCTTTTTTCTTTCAAATTGTATTTTTAAACTGTCTTCCACTTTACCATAAACCTCTGTTAATTTAGAAGTATTTTTTGAGACATTTATAAAGCTGTTTTGAGCACAAAGTATTGCAGGCAAACTAATTATGCATAAAAAAAGATATAAGATCTTTACCAGCCTGCTTTTCATTGTAGTAGTATTGATGATATTTAAAGAAAGTAAAATTAAGATTTTTTAAGAAAGGCTTTTAAAGTCATATACTTCAAAAATAACTTATTTAATAGATTTATAAATTTGTTAACGACTTATAAAACTGGAATATACAAACGTTCTATTATAAAAAATAGTTTCCAATACGTTGATTAACAATTATTTGCTACTTAAAGGAAGGCAGAAGCCATTATTCCCGTACAAAATTCTGCTTGCATCCGAAAATTATCCGGGCTATTTTATTATATTGTAAGTTATTATAAAACGTTTTGCACATATATTTATTTTGTTAATTTGAAACTATGAAAAATTTATTGCTTTTTTGCATACTCTTAACTTTTTTATTTGGTTGTAGTACTAAAAATAAAGATTATGACAACTTCTTTAATAATCCTGCAACTTATTCTAAAACCGTTTTTGAATTAAATACCGTAATAATGGGTAATAATTTTTCACCGGTTGTTGGCTCCCGAAATTATTTATATGCAAATGTTGCAGCCTATGAGGTTGTCGCGGCAAACTATCCGGATAAATACAATTCTTTAAGTGGCCAGGTAGCAGGACTTGGCAAAATACCTTTACCAAAGCCCGGCGATAAAATTAATGTGCCCTTTGCTTCCCTGCTTGCTTTTTGGAAATTGGGGCAATTGGTAACCTTTTCTGAAAATGTAACCACCAGCTATGTTGATAGTCTGAAACTACTTGCCAAAGTACATGGCATGCCCGAAGAAATGTTTAACCAGTCGGTTGCTTACGCCGATACAGTTTCAGCAATTGTTATGGCCTGGAGTAAAAAAGACGGGTACAAAGAAACCCGCGGCATGCCCGAATATACCGTTTACAACGATAGTGTAGGAAGATGGGTTCCTACGCCACCGGCTTATTCGTCAGCGGCTGAACCACATTGGAATTTAATACGCGCTCTGGTACTGGATAGCGCTAATCAATTTGCGCCACCACCCCCTTTTACTTTTAATGTAACCGATAAAAACAGTGCCTATTATAAACAAGTAATGCAGTTAAAAAATGCAACAGATAGCCTAACACTGGAACAGGCGCATATTGCCGAATTTTGGGATGACAATCCTTTTAAATTAAATGTGTCAGGACATTTAGCATTTGCCACCAAGAAGTTTTCGCCACCCGGTCATTGGATGAGCATAGTAGGTATTGCAGCAAAAAAAGCCGGAGCAGATTATAATACCACCGTTTACGCTTACACTAAAACCGCCATTGCCTTATTTGATGCCTTTATTAGTTGCTGGGATGTTAAATACAAATACAATACTGTTAGGCCGGAAACGGTTATCAATAAATATTTTGATGCCAATTGGACACCGCATTTACAAACACCACCTTTTCCGGAATATACCTGCGGTCATTCTACCGGGTCTGCAGCTTGTGCAACTGCTTTAACCAGTATTTTTGGAGATAATTTTGCATATACAGATACCACAGAAAAGCAATTCGGTATTGAAAGCCGTTCTTATAAATCTTTTAGAGCTGCAGCATTGGAAAACAATGCAGCAAGATTTTACGGAGGAATTCATTTTCACCAATCCTGTCTTACTGCCAACGATTGCGGCAACCAGATTGGAAATTTAGTAGTTGTAAAACTTAAGATGAAAAAATAAACTACCTGATCAGCGTATTTAATTTCGCAATAACTATTCTATTTGCAGGTTAAAAATAGCATTTTGTTTATTTTGAAAAAGGAATTGTAATCATTCTAACCACTCCCTTATTATTTGAAACTTTTATTGATTTTATATTTTCATCAATGACGATAAACCGCGCCGATTGTGATAAAAAGGAATTGCCATAATAAAATTCTTCTTTTTGGATACTGCCATTTTTAAACGTTTTAATGGCGTACACATCGTCTGCATTAAGGCTTACTGTTTGTACTTTTTTATTGAGTTGAAACAATTTAAGATCGCCTTTATTCTGACTTGCGGCAATGAGGTATTTATTTGCAACACCGCTTAATTTTACCAACGCCTTGCCATTACCCGGAATATAAATACCGCTTTGTAAAATAGACTGTGGCAAGAAAGCTCCCTTACCATTTCCCTTTAATAAAAGACCATTTAGCGCATCCAATCTGCCAATAGAAACATCCGTTCCATAATCATTTCCATTTATTAAAATATCCAAATTCCCATCGCCATCAAAATCGTCTGCCACCATTCCGTTTAATACCGAAACCTGTGCTTCTTTTGGTAAGGGAATCATGGTAAACTTTCCATTTCCATCGTTACGGATATAACAGGACTGCAGCATGGTTGCCTTTAAGCGCTGCGCATCTATGCGCATTTCGGGCGTTATTATTTCTTCCATACCGGCCGTCGCAAATGCATTGTAATTGTTAAATCGTTTTCTCAAAGTAGGTATTCTTTCAATGATCTCATCTCGTCCATTGGTAGAAAATTCTTTTAGTTCCCCATTTTTTGCAGGAAGAAATAAGGAAGTGATCGGAACATATCCTCCAGTATGATCAAAGTCTTTGGCAGTAACATAAATGGGATAGGTTTCTGTTGGCTGGTAGATGGTATTTAATCCTGTATTGCCAACGATATAATCTATTTTTCCGGAATTTCTAAAATCCCCCGCTACAATTGAATTCCACCAGCCCGTATTGCTTTCAATGCCCGATCCAGTAGTAACATTTTTAAATTTACCGTTGGTATTTTTTAAAAAGGTAAGCGGCATCCATTCTCCGGCAAGTATCAGATCCACCTGCTGATCATTGTCAAAATCTGTAAATATAGCATCGCAAACCATCCCTATATTTTTAAGGTCAGGCGCCACAGATTCCGTAACATCGGTAAATTTAATTATTCCCTTTTCCGAATCATTTCTAAAAATGAAACTACTTACCGGTTTAGGATAATTCCAGGGGTCTACCCTTCCGGAAACAAAAAGATCTAATTTTCCATCTTTATTATAGTCCATTGCCTTTACACAAAGCTTGCTGGTATAATTTACCGGCAATGCATTTAACGCTATTGTAAAGTTGCCCTTACCATCATTTATATAAATTTTATCCTGGTAGTTGGCACTATTGTGTTCGTATTTATATCCTCCGCTTGATACATATAAATCCGGAAAACCATCGCCATTTGCGTCGAACAATAAAAGGCCTTCATCCTTTGTTTGAACAAGGGTTTGGTGCTGATTTGATTCAATAGGTTTTTGTATAAATTTGCCATTACTTTGTTGTAAAAAAATAGTAGCCGGGGCAGAAGAATTTCCGCCCACAATCATATCATCCAAACCATTTCCATCAAGGTCTGCTACAGCCACGGCCGGACCGTATTCTGACAATTTATGCGGCAAGGTTGTCTGCATATTAAAATCAATTTCATCCTGATCTGCATTGGCATAGTTAATAGCTGCCGCCCTCGTTATTTCTTTAAATAAAGGTTGCTGCTGCAACTTATTTGGCTGCCATTCAAAAGCAGCATTTGCATTATTGATATTAACCTGTAACATTTGATCGGCAGGCACTTTGGTAATAGTTTGTTTTTTATTATCCTGCCACCTGATTACTACAGAGTCAATAAGGGTAGTTTTTCCCAGACCAAAATGGGCCATATTCTGGTCGGAGGAAAGGTAACCCCGGTAGGGCGTATTTTCATAGGCCTGGTGTTTATTACCGTCGTAAAATATATCTATCCAGGTACCAATTCCATTTATATTTTGTTTGCTGCCGGTACATTTTACCTGCAAATAATGCGTAGTGCTGTCGCCTTTTTTACGGGTGGTATTTTCGTATAAAAAGGCTTCATCATTAATATTATTTATTGCCATGTCCATATCACCATCGTTATCAAAATCTGCATAAGCAGCACCATTTGAAAAACTTGGTGTTGTTAATCCCCATTTTTTTGTAACATCACTAAAACCGGTACCATCTGTATTTTTAAATGCAAAATTAGCCAGCTTTATTTCAGGTATTTTACCCAGCATTTGCATGGGAGATTGGTTAATAATTAACTGCTTCCGATAGGCAATAAAATCATGGTCAGTTACATCTTTTGGAAATCCATTGGTGATGACAACATCTCTGTATCCATCATTATCAAAATCAATAACTAGTGGCGTCCAGCTCCAATCAGTTTGACTGATACCGCTCATAAAACCCATTTCGCTAAAGACAGGATGACCTACAGAATCGTTTTCAAATAACGCAGGACCCTGATTTATTTGCAGGGTATTGCGCACGTATTGAATTTGACTACCATAGGCAGTAAAATTTTGAAAGGTATTATAGTTATTGGTGCCCAGCATCATTTTTTTACGATAATTATCTTTAGGGTTCATGTCCAATTCCACTACATCTGATAGTCCATCGTTATTGATATCAATGATATCCTGCCCCATTGCATTAAAGGAAGTATGTTTAAAATATTCTTTACTGCGATTTGTAAAAGTTCCATCCTTGTTATTGATGTATAAAATATTATCCGATATAAAATCGTTGCTAACGTAAATATCTTTCCATCCATCTGCATTAATATCTGCAACAGTTGCGCCGTGACCAAAGCCATCAACCACAATACCCGCCTGTTTAGATACATCTGTATAAACGGGGTGATTTAGTTTTGCATCCCAGTTATTCCTATATAATCTACCCCTGCTGCCTTTATCATTTACATTGATGCCTGCACTTTTACCAAATTTATTTTGATCGGCTGCAGAAGCGGTGTTTACAGTAAGGTACATATCGAGATCACCATCATTATCGTAATCGAAAAAATTTGCCATGGTAGATTGTTCCTTAATATTTAAACCATATTCGGCAGCCATATCCTTAAAATGAGGGATACCTTCTTTATCTACACCCTGGTTTACATACAGGATATTTGTTCTTCTGGCGGAGTCTTTATACACTGTATTGCAGATGTAAATATCCATCAAACCATCATTATTTATATCGATTATACTGGCACCCCTTGCCCATCTTCCCATGCCGGCAACACCTGCTTTTTCTGTTATGTCTTCAAATTTTAAATGGCCTTTGTTAAGGTATAGTTTACAAGGCACCATATTTCCGGTAAAAAAAATATCCTGTAAACCATCTTTATTAAAATCGCCGATACCCACACCGCCGCCGTTGTAAATATTTACCACATCCATTGGATTGATAGAATCACTTTCGGTTATTTTATTATTAAAATGTATGCCGGATTGAGCAGAAGAGATCTGCTGAAATAAGCTGTGCTTATTGTTGCAGGAAGACAGGTAAATTGCTAAAGAACAAACAAAAATTGGCAACAGTTTCGGTATAAATTTCATAACAGCAATGTAGTACTAAAAATGAGTTTTCGAAATATTTATTAACTGAAAAAAGGCTTTCTTTTTTACAGAAAGCCTTTTTATATTTTTAGTTTTTCTATTAATACCCGGGGTTTTGTATAAGGTTAGGGTTGAGTGCAATAGCACCTTGCGGAATCGGCAAAATATCCCGATTGGCAGGAAGTGATGCATTAAAAACGCCATGCGGTAAACCATCATGTGTAGGTCCAGGAGCAGGGTTGGGTACTGCTGCACTTGTACCTGCAACGGTACCGTAAGCTTTTTGAATAAAGGCTGCGGCAACACCCGCACCAGCCCTGCGCAGGTTATAGAAAAGAGAATATTCGCCGGTAAGTTCATGCCGGTATTCACTATAAACCATTTGTAATGGATCTGTTATTGGTGTAGCAACTGAACCATCATAATTAGCACCATCCTGCATTATGGCTGGTGAAGTACCACCCCATGCGCGGTCTCTTACCAATTTAAGATCGGCCATTGCGCCTGCAACATCACCTGTTTTAATTTTACATTCGGCCCTGCTCAATAAAATTTCGGCATAGCGAAGCAATACCTGGTTTTGGGCGCCAAAGATAACCTGTGAACCAGAATTGCCTGTCAAAGTTGGATCTCTCCATTTTTTAGAACAATAATAGCCCGAACGCTTTTGATCAGAAACGCCATACCATGGGTGCGACAGTGCGCCACAAGTGTTTATGATTTTACCATCATCGCCTTTGTAGCGGATATCGCCTGATGTAAATCCAGAATTTACAAGAGGATAGCTTTTGATACCACCTTTGCGAATGATACCAGGACTAACACTGGAATCGCCGGGTCCGATGATGGTTGCAATTTTACGCAGATCGCCGGGTTGGTAGCTGTACCATAATCCGGGATTTCCATAATCATATCCAAAGTTGGAAACTTCTTCAGGCCAGCTAAAATCATCTATCCAGGCTACTTCACCACCATTCTGCCAGCCACCATCCCAGGTTTGGGAACCACTAACCTCAAATTGAACTTCAAAAAGAGATTCATCATTATTTTGATGATCGTACTCATGCACATCTACAAAGTTTGGCAATAAATGATAATTATTTGTAAGTTCAGGATTGTTGAAAGCTGCTAACGCCAAATCATATTTTTTAAGCCACATTTGTGCTGCACCTTCAAATCCGTAAGCAGCACCTTTTGTAGCCCTTCCTAAATCGCTTGGCGAAAGGGTTGTTTTAGACAATAATAAATTCTCAGCTTGTTTCATATCAGCTACAACTTGTGTAAATACTGCATCCTGACTAGCCCTTGGTGCTAAGCCATCGGTACCAGTTTTTAATTCTAATGGTACTCCGCCAAAAGTTCCGGCGAGGTAGTAATAGGTCATACCCCTCAAAAAATAAGCCTCTCCGGTTAAACGATCTGCCAGGGCCGCAGTTACAATCCCTTTTGTTTTGGCACTTGCAATAATATCCAAAGCCGCGTTAGCCCTTGCAATACCAATATAGCCATTATTCCAAAAAGCTGGTAATGCGCCAAAGGTAGAAGGAATACCATAATAATTCCACACAATATCTGCACCATAATTAAACCAATCATGGGTTTGAAAATTGGCATAATACCACATAGATTTTTTTAACAAATCACTATTTTGGTAGCCATCGTAAATACTATTTACCAAGGATACCACATCGGATGATTTTGTAAAGGTGGCTGAAGCGGTTGATTGAAAAGTATTGGTTTGAGAAAGAAAGCTTTTTTTACAACTATAGGCTATAATCAATAGTGTAAACAAACCAATTAGAATGCTATATTTCTTATTTATTTTCATAATATTTTTTTTGATCGCTTAATTAAAAAGTTACATTAATACCAACAGTATAAAACCTGGAGGAAGGATAGGTGCCGTTATCTACACCATTTTGGGTAGCATTACCATTTTGTAAACCAATTTCAGGATCAAGACCACTGTATTTTGTAATGGTAAAAAGATTTTGTGAAGCCACATAAATTCTAAGTTTAGTAATGGCAACCTTTGTTAATAAGTAGGAGGGTAAAGTATAGCCAACGGTAAGATTTTTTAATTTTAAGAAACTGCCGTTTTCGATCCAGGCACTTGATGGAACATTGCTACCGATAGCGTCATCATTATAAGTTGCCCTTCCATAAGTATTGGAAGGATTATTTGGTGTCCAACGGTTGATGTAGTAATTGTAGCTTACATTTTGAACGCCAACAAAGCTGCGGTTCTGGAAACTTTCCAGGGAGCTTTTTACATAATTTAAAATCTTATTTCCGTAAACTCCATAAAAATAGGCGTTTACATCCCAAGCTTTATAAGAAGCATCAACATTAAATCCGCCATAAAATTTTGGGAGTGGACTACCAAGGCTAACCTGATCGGCCGCATTTACATGACCATCACCATTAACATCGGCAAAATAACGATCACCAGGGGTATTGCCTGCAACCTGGTAACTGGTGTTAATCGGATTATGAGAAACTGCATTTGCGTTTAATGCATCTATTTGAGCCTGGGTTTGAAAAATACCCAAAGATTTATACCCATAAAATTCACCAACTGGCTGTCCAATACTTGTCTGTGTAAAAGTAGACCAACCATTACCTGCTAAACCCAGACCACCAAAATTGGTTACGCTATTGGTACCTGAAGTAATACTTGTAAGTTTATTTTTTACAGCAGACATGGTTAATGCCATTCCATAATGAAAATCTTTATTGACAGTATGATTGTAATTAATACCTAATTCTACACCTGTATTTTGCATGCTTCCTACATTGCGGGTAATATAATTGTATCCTGATTGCGCAGGTGCTGAAAGTGTCAATAAGAAATCTTTTGATTTTCTATTAAACCAATCAACCGTTAAAGTTAGTTCGCCATGTAAGAAGGCCGCGTCTAAACCCAAGTCGGTTTGATAATCTGTTTCCCATTTAAGGTTTGGGTTTGCAGGCTGAGTTTGGGCATAACCTCTTTGAAATATTTTATTAAAAGGATAACCAAGATTACCACTGTTACTTGCCGCTAAACCTGTTGAAAATAAGGCCTGGTATTGAAATAATCCGATTGAACCCTGATTACCTACCTTACCATAACTTCCTCTGAATTTCAAATCTGTTAACCAATTAACATCTTTTAAAAATGATTCTTCTTTAGCCCTCCAGGCAATTGCGCCGGTTGGAAAAACACCGTATTGATGCCCGGTATCAAATTTTGAAGATCCATCTCTTCTGATGGTTCCTGTAATTATATATTTGTCGCCAAACTTATAAGTAACTCTGGCAAATTCAGAAGCTAATGTATAAATATTTTGACCATTACCATTCACATCAAGTTTGAGATTGGTAACCTGCGACAAATCTCTGATGGTAGCATTTGGAGGAATACCACTTCCCCCCATTGCTGTATAAGTATTTTTTTGTGCAGACACCCCACCAACAAAACTGATAGCATGTTTTCCAAAAGTTTTATCGTAGGATAAAGTGTTTTCCCATAACCATTCAAAAGTAGAATTGAGGTGTTGATTATATGCCCCATTTTGAGTGGCACCCCCTAATCCATATTGGTCATTTAATCGATTGTCTTCAGGCTGATAAAAGCTGCCGGAATATTGACTGATATTAACGCCGGCTAATGTTTTAATTTTTAATCCCTCAAAAATTGTAGCTTCCAAAGACGAGTTAACTAAAAAGTAATTGGTTATGTTTTGGGTTTGATTGCTTTCAATATTAAAGACCGGATTACCATATTTAGCTACATAAGTACTTTTAGGATTGTAAAAGCCATAATTTCCATTGGCATCTTTAATTTGGGTAGTTTGACGGTTACCACTATCCAATGTTGGAGGCAATTGACTTAATTGTATTAAGGATCCTGTACCAAAAGGATTGTTTGCATTTTGATAAGTGTATTTGGCACTTGTGGATGACTTTAACCATTTGGCAGGCTGTGCATCTAAATTTAAACCAAGGGTTACTCTTTTAAAATAAGATCCCAATACAATACCTTTTTGATCATAATATCCCAATGAAGTGGAGAGTTGTACCTTGTCGTTACCACCACGAATACCAAGACTATAATTTTGGGTTAATCCACCATGATACAATGCATTTTGCCAATCAACATTGTGCAAAGCATCAGGCGTACGCCAAATAGGTAATTCAGAAAAATTATGAGTGGGATCCGCATCAGCAACCTGGTTAGAAAGATTACCCCACTGTTGTGCGTTTAATAATTTATATTCTTTTGGCTTTCCCTGAAAAGCGTTGTAGGCATCCAATGAAACTTGCAAGCCATTTTTTCTGCCTTTTTTGGTAGTTACAATTACAACTCCATTTGCCGCCCTAATACCATATATGGCAGTAGAAGAGGCATCTTTTAAAACATCGATGGTTGCTATATCACTGGGGTTGATATTATTAATTCCCCCACTTACAGGGTAACCATCTATCACATATAGAGGTCCATTTCCATAACTCCCCAAACTTCCTACACCCCTTACCAATACGGTAATATTTGCTCCGGGCGCACCATCATTATTGGTAACCTGCACACCGGCTGCGCGACCTTGCAAGGCTTGTTCAACACTTGCCACAGGGGCCTTACCAATGGTTTCGGCATTTACACTGCTTATAGAACCCGTTACATCTTTACGACGCTGGGTACCATAACCCACAACTACAACTTGCTCTAAAGCCTTAGTATCTGTAGTTAATTTTATATCGATTTTTGTTTTGGTACCTATCGCTATTTGCTGTGTTGCATAACCGGCAATGCTAAATATTAAAGTAGCATTGTTAGCCGCATTTATAGAATACCCGCCATTCACATCACTAACAACACCTGCACGCGTGCCTTTTACTATAATATTAGCACCAACCACCGGTTTACCATCTTCGGAACTTACCATACCAGATATGGTATTGGTTTGAGCAATAGTTACCGAACCTGTAAATACCAGTAGCAACAAAAGCAGCATTTTACTGAAATTTCGTAACGGAAACAGAAGTTTTTTATTCATTTTGTGTATTTTGATTGATTGTTTAAAATAAAAAAAAGGAAATATTAAAGGTTGGCGCTTGGTTTCCCTTAACCGAAAGGTGGTATCGGTGAAGGATAAAATATATACTTAAATATCATTATGGAAGCTTTTGGTAATAGTCAAAAATACAAATTAAACTTTCCAATAGTTAATACTATTTTAACAATTTTTACCAAATTGATATCATGTATTTTATACACATATAGTAAAAATTGAATTCCCTAAACAAATAATTTATTTTTAATTAAGATATTATAATATTTAATTGAATTTTACAAAGCTAACTGCTTGAAAATTAATAAATTACTAAAAAATATATGCCAATAAATTAGCATAAAAATTAAATTTATATTTTATTGTTATGATACTATTTTATCCTTTTTATTTAACTTTTAGACAATATTGAATTAGGAAAAGATAAAATTTAGCTTGAAATGCCTAAATCGTTATACACGATCAGGATTAACTTAAGATTGCCGTTTTAACTTGGGGGATACTTATATCAGGAACCTATATACCATTTAATTGAGTGTTAAACAGCCATGCATTGCTAACCACTTTATGCAACTTATTGATAATTGTATAATATAGCAGGTATGGACATACCAGTAGTGTCTGACGTCATTCTGAAGAAATCTGATCTAATCTGCCGGATGATGACTGGGTAAGTAAAATAAAAAATTGGCAGGAGCTATTTTTTACCGTGCAAGCTATTATGGCTTAGCTACTTTCATTATATTTTTTAAAACTAAAAAGGGCGGTCCGGCTTTCCAATTGAAACTGCTTTTTATAAAGGAAGGCGCCAAGGCAAAATTTCCCAATACCAGGTCTGTTTTGCCATCTCCATTTATATCGCCGGCATCCATTGTTAACCAACGGCCACATTCCGTTCCCGGAATACTGTAGGGCTTAAAATTTAAATCGCCCTTATTTTCAAGGTAAATAAAACTTTCTTCAGGATGCATTTTATAATCTGCAAAAAATGAAATGGCAGCAATATCAAGATCTCCGTCTCCGTCAAAATCCCGGGCCAGCGCTTTATAACAGCCATGCATGGGAAAAAAATATTTTTGTTTAAAATGATTTGTCCCATCATTTAAAAAAATATAAATTCCATGGTAAGGTTTTAGTACGGCCGAATAATCTGCATTGTCACCACAGGTATAAATAATATCCGGATGTCCATCCTTATTAAAATCTACCATTTCAAAAAAGGAAGATCCGTAAATGGATGGGAAACGCAATACCTCCTCCTGCTCAAACTTACCATTTCCCTTATTGGTAAATAAAAATATACCCTCATCTCCCTGCGCAAAAAGAGCCCAAATATCCGGCAATCCATCATGGTTAACATCGGTAACATAAGCTTTAATGGCACCGGGAACTTCCCGAATTACATGGCGCTCAAATTTATTATTGCCCTTATTTTCTATCCAGGATAAAGCACCTATGAGATTGCCAAATTCACAAACAACATAATCCTCCCTTCCATCTTTATTAATATCTGCTCTTGTAATTTGAACTGGCCTGCCCAATTTTTCCATCTGCAAACTGGTGTCTGCCACCATCTTTCCATCCGGCTTAAAACCTATTTTAATGGCTTCGCCGAACCTGCCATTATTAGGTCCCATAACCCCAATATTAGTCGCAATTATTTCTTTGCCATTAAGGTCGATATCAACAACCGGACTATGACTTTTAAAAGAATCAATATGCTCAAATTTATCATTGAAACGGTATATTGAATTGCTCATTACATCCCCGGTTATTAATTGGTTTGGCACCATGCCGGTATCAATTTTAACCAGACAAGTTGCAGGTAATTTAAACTGATTGGGTGCTTTTTCTACCGTAAATAGTGCAGCATTGCTTTCAACAGCCATGGTTCTATTTGGAATTATTAAACTATCAGGAGCAAGTGCCGTGTAATAATCTATAATATTTTGCCAATCTACAAAGCCAATAACCTGCTTTGAAGGGTAATAAGCTTTACCAATATATTTATCATTTATACTGGAAGGATATTCTTTAAAGCCATAAAAAAATATTCCTAAACGTGGCCCCATGGCTGGTAACACTCCATTTTCCCAATTTTTGGCATCCAATAAAGATGGGTCGGGTAGTAAGTGACAGGAACCGCAATAAATTGCAGCCAATTCCTTACCCCGTTCAATACTTTCATTGCTTACATTTTGATGTGTTTTATTTTTTTTAAATCCCTTGCAGGAGAAAATAAAACTACTTAATACCAAACTGAAAATTACCTGTAGCAATTTATTTCCGGAGCATTTATACATCATCATTTATACATTTTAGAAAGTAAAAAACTAAATAGTGTAATTTGCTTAAGGCAGGATCTAAAATATATAATCAACAGGATAACCAAATTTTTTTATGGGGATTATTATTGATAAGCTGGCAATTTAAAAATTAATTTTTCTACTCTTTCCGTTAACATCATAAATAGTAGCGGAAACCATATTGCTGTCGATGCTTAAAAACCTGGCAGACTGAGAAAGAAAAGAACTGCCAAAATAAAACTCCTGCTTTTGAATTTTACCATTTTTTAAAACAATGGCAGCACTTACATCCTGCTGATTTACTTTAACAGACCGTCGGTTTGCTTTAAGTTGAAAAACTTTTAAAGGTCCGCGGTTTTGGGCAGCTGCAATAAGGTAAGCTCCGTTTTTATCCTGCAATTTTACCATCGCCTTGCCATCGCCGGGGATATAAATACCGCTTTGTAAAATTGTTTGCGGTGTAAAATTTCCATTACCATCTCCTTTTAATAACAATCCATTCAAAGCATCATACCTGCCCGTTCCCACCTCGGTTCCATAATCGTTTCCATTGATCAGTACATCCAGATTTCCATCTCCGTCAAAGTCATCTACAGTAATTCCATTTAGTGCCGAAAGCTGTGCCTGCATGGGTAAAGGCTGCATAGTAAACTTACCATTTCCATCGTTTCTAATATAGGAAGAACTTAAGTTATTGGCCCTTAAAACCAAGGCATCTTTTAATTGATCTGCACTAAACAACTGGTCCATTGTGGCAGTAGCAAAAGATTTATAATTTGGAAATTTTTTGCGCAACATAATTAACTGCTTCAAGGCATCGTCCCTTGTTTGAGCAGGATACTCCCGCATGGTATTATCCAGCTGACTGGTGGGTAAATAAACAGAAGGAAAGGCATCATAGATACCATTGTTATCAAAATCTTTTGCGTAAATAGCAACCGGAAGTTTATCGCTTGCTTTATAAAAAGAATTTTCGCCCAGGTTGCCAACAATATAATCTAAATCACCATCGTTGTCAAAATCGCCTGCTGCTATTGAATTCCACCAACCTACCTGGTTGGCAATACCTGTTTGTTGGGTTACATTTTTAAAAATTCCTTTATCATTTTTTAGGAAAGTTATTGGCATCCATTCGCCTGCCAAAACTAAATCGGGCCAGCCATCATTATCAAAATCAGTAAAGGTGGCATCGCAAACCAATCCGATATTTTGAAGGTCCTTAGCCACTTCATTGGTGATATCTGTAAATTTAATTTTTCCGTTTTTAGAATCGTTTCTGTAAATAAAACTCGATACCGGCTTTGGATATGACCAGGGATTTACACGTCCGGCAACAAAAAGATCCAGGTCGCCATCCTTATCAAAATCAATTGCCCGTACACAAGATTTACTGGTGAAATTTTGCGGCAATGCCAGCGAATCCAAGTGGAAATTTCCTTTACCATCATTGATGTACAACTGGTCCTGGTAGGCACCGGTGTTCGGCTTATTCTGGTATCCTCCTCTTGAAATATACAAGTCAAGGTCGCCATCCCCATCTGCATCAAAAAGCAATAAACCCATGTCATCGCCAACAGGCGATGTAAGTGGTACAGGTTGCGGCAGTAGCGGTTTTTGAATAAAACTATTATCAGCTTGCTGTAAAAATAACTGGGCGGGATAGCCCAATGTTCCACCACTTATGATATCATCCAAACCATTTCCATCAACATCGCCAACAGTTAATGCCGGCCCATATTCTGAAAACTTATGGGGCAATAATTTTTGAATATTAAAGTCTATAAAATCATTTTGTTTGTGGTTGAAATTAATATTGACTGCTTTGGTAACTTCTTTAAAAAGTGTATTTTTTGCAAGGAGTTCCAAAGGCAAATCAGCTGTTGCAGCAGCATTGGCAATGTCTACAATTAATAATTTATCCACGGCAATATTTTGAAGCCGCTGCGTTTTTCCATTTTGCCATTTTACAATAATTGTGTCAATTGTTTTAACGGAACCCAAACCAAAATGTGCAATGTCCTGTATGGTTGAAAGATACCCTCTGTATGGGGTATTTTCCCATACCTGTTGCTTGCCATGATCGTAATGAATTTCTACCCAGGCACCCAATCCATTTTTATTAAGTGCATCTCCTTTAAATTTTATTTGAAGGTAATGGCTGCTGTCTTTATTGTTTTCGCGGGTAGTATTTTTATAGATGGATGCTTCATCATTAATATTATTGATCACCATATCCATGTCGCCATCATTGTCTAAATCTGCATAGGCAGCACCATTAGAAAAAGAAGTGGTTGACAATCCCCAACTATCAGAAACATCTTCAAAGCGAAGGTTATTGGTATTTTTAAAAGCGTACTTATGCAATTTTACTTCGGGTATTTGTGCCAGCAGGGTTTGTTTGGAAGCTATCTGATAGGCTTCATTTCTATAATTGATAAAATCATGGTCGGTCACATCTTTCGGAAAACCGTTGGTGATAATAATATCTCTTTTGCCATCATTGTCAAAGTCGGTTACCAAGGGCGTCCAGCTCCAATCTGTTGCAGCTATGCCGGCATAAAAACCTATTTCACTAAATACAGGCGCGCCGATGGAATCGTTTTGCAGTACCCTTGGTCCCTGGTTTAATTGAAGGGTATTTCGAACATACTGGTAATTGTAACCAAACAAATCACTGTTTTGATATTTTTGATAGCCGTTGGCATTGAGCATCATTTTTTTTCTGTAGTTGTCTTCGGGGTTCATATCCAGTGTAACAACATCTACCAGACCATCGTTATTGATATCGGCAATATCGGTACCCATGGCGTTGGCAGAAGTATGTTTAAAATAAGCGGAAAGCTGTTCCGTGAAAGTGCCGTCATGGTTATTTATCCAAAGCAGGTCGTTACTGATAAAGTCGTTGGTTACATAAATATCTTTCCAGCCATCTTTATTGATGTCTACAATATTTACCGAATGGCCATAGCCTTCTGTTTGAATGCCGGCTTGTTTGGATACATCGGTAAACACAGGGTGCTTTAAGGAATCGTTCCAATCGTTGCGGTAAAGTTTACCGGTACTTGGGTTTGACCCATCTTTTAATACCGGATGAAAAGTATCCGGGTTTTTATTTTTATTTATTTCATTTGTTACCACATACACATCAAGGTCGCCATCATTATCATAATCAAAAAAAGTGGCTTGGGTAGAATGAGCGCCATCATCCAGTCCATATTCTGCCGCCATTTCTTTAAAATGCGGTACATTATTTTTATCCGCTCCCTGGTTAATATAGAGCAGGTTTTTGCGTTGGGTGGAATCTTTTTTTAAAGTGGCGCAAACATAAATATCCAGCCAGCCATCATTATTAATATCCACCACGGCAACGCCACGGCACCATTTTCCATCACCGGTAACTTTAGCCTGGTCGGTTATATCTTCAAATTTAAAATCGCCCTTATTGAGGTATAATTTGTTTGACACCATATTACCGGTAAAATAAATATCGGGCAGGCCATCGTTGTTAAAATCACCAATACCTACTCCGCCGCCATTGTACACATTTTCAAGATCAAGTTCGTTGATAGAATCATTTTCAATTATTTTATTATTGAAATGAATATTGGAATGGTCGGATGGTATTGCCTCAAATAAAGTAGTTTTTTTACAGGCGAACAGCATTAAGGTGAGGCAGCATAACAGGCAATGTCGTAGTGATATCATATAGTATAAAAATAATCAAAAAAAAAGAGGTAGCTTTTTATTTCTACCTCTTTTAAGAGAACTTAACAATAAATATTTTCTATATTAAAAACCAGGATTTTGTTTAAGATAAACAACACCTGTTGCATTTTTAACATCAATTTGTTGCTGTGGTAAAGGCCAGAATTCATTTCTACCCTGGGTAAAAACAGCATCTTTGTTTTGAGCAAAATAAGATGGTCTGGTTTTTTCAATAGTTGCATATGCATTTAAAGTTGTTGCTGTAATACCCGGCACGCGATCTTCAAAGCGGCGAAGGTTAAAAAAGCGTTTTCCTTCAAGGGCAAGTTCCAATCTTTCTTCAAAAAGAATAGCTTTTCTTGCATAATCTTTATTAGAAAATGCACCTGCTGCGTATGGTTTAATAAAATAATTACCTGCGGGCGTTGTTTGTGTAGCATACTTTGCAGTACCTGCATTGTAAGCACTGCCGGTATACACCCATCCTGTTGGATCAGCCGCTCTTGCTCTTACCATATTAACATATGATACAGCTGTAGCAGCAGAACCAATTTCTGTTTCACATTCTGCATCCCATAATAATATTTCAGAAAAACGAATAATGTTTACGTTGATGGCAGACATTTGAGTTGGTCCCCAAAAGCTTGTTTCAGTGGAGGATATAGTACCAACCTGGCTTTTAGCATATACTACTTTCTTAGGAGTAAAATAACCATCATCAGCAGGTGACCGAACCCAATCATTTCTAGGAACTACACCCCAATCATAATAAGGAACACCGGGTCTTCCCATTACCATATCAATTCTTGGATCTAAAGTTCCGGTATAAGCTGTTGCAGGATCACTAACAATACTACCTGAATTATAAGTATCAAACAACGGTAACCCTGTTGTTGCATCTGTTTTATAAGCATTGGCCAAATTTAAAGAGGGGTTTCCAAAACCACAACATCCACCAGGACCGGAACCATTTGGAAATTCTAAATTATCACCGTAGTTACCATTAGTACCGGAACCATCATTTACAGATGACTGGTAGGCCCAAACTGATTCTGCGCCGTTATCCTGTGCACCGTTAAAATTACTTGCGTAGTTTACAAGGGCGTATTTATCACCTTTAGTTGTTTTTCCATTGGCAATTAAATCGTCTAAAATTGGTTTTGCCAAGGCATACTTATGTTCTTCCATGTAGCATTTAGCTAAATATGCTTTTGCAGCAGATTTATTTGCTCTGCCGGCCTGAGACTGTGTTTCGGGTAAACCATCAATGGCAGCCTGAAAATCAGCTTCAATCTTTGGCCAGTAATCAACATAATTGCCCGATGCATCTACATTAGTGGTGGCGGTAGTTTTTTCATCCGAGTAAACAATATTTTTAAATATTTGCTTTAATTCGTAATGAAAATGGCCGCGTAAAAAACGAACTTCGGCAGTAATTCTTTTTACATTATCTGCAGAAATATCGGTCGCTAGGGGCATGACACGTAAAACGTCATTTGATCTTTGTATACCATCGTACATTGACTGCCATTTACTATTAAGGTAACCATTTGTTGATAAAGGAGACCAGGAGGCAATTGGCCCCAAACCTTCAGCAACCTGATCCGCAGGAACAGATCCTTTATAAGCATCATCGGATGCAACACCACCATAGGGCCAATTGGATGCAGCACTACCCCAATTTGTACCGGCAGCACCGCCCTGACCACTCACCATGTGGTAAGCACCTATTAATAAACCTTCAACTCCGGTTTGGTTGGAGATAACACCAGCTCCCAGGGCACCTAACGGCTGCTTATCGAGGAAACTTTTTTTACAAGCGTAAGCCATACACAATAGCATGAAGCCCAGCGGAAAGAGAATAAATTTTCTATTTTTCATGACAAGTTATTTATTTATTAAAATGACAAATTAACACCTACAGTATATTGTTTTTGATTGGCAGGATAATTACCCAGATCAATTCCGAAAGAAGCATTGTTGCCTAAATTAGCACCTGATAATTCCGGATCAATTCCAGTATACTTAGTAACTGTAAATAAATTCACAGCTTGAATGTACACCCTAAATCTGTTAATCCCTATTCTGTTAAGTGTTGCTGAAGGTATAGTGTATCCCGCCATAACAGATTTACATTTTAGGTAAGATCCATCTTCCATATAATAAGAATTGAAGGTGCCGGTGGTACTAAAATTTGCTACACGTGATAACATCGGAACTTTTGCATTGGTATTAGTTGGAGACCATGAATTGTACACCGCATCCTTACTAACTGCACCGTCAAATACCTGTGGAAAATCTGTCCAGAATCTTATATAGTTAATTACATCATTTCCTACAGAAGCATAGAAGAAAGCAGTAATATCAAAATTCTTATAATTTGCCGACAAGTTTAAGCCAGTTGTAAATTTAGGATTAGGATTACCAAAAAATGTTCTGTCTTTTTCATCAATTTTTCCATCACCATTTACATCTCTGAATTTAAATCTGCCGGGAGCAGCTCCTGTCTGAGTAGGCGACTTCGCTACATCTGCATCATTCTGAAATAAACCAATTTCCTGATAACCAAAGAATGCACCAACTGCCTGACCCGGTTGAATACGGGAGAAAGCACCCAAACGAGTAGAACCATCACTATTTTGATCGTAATATTGAATACCCGGAGGAAGACTTTTAACTAGATTATGGTAAGTGGTAAAGTTGGCGGATATATCAAACTTTAACTCTTTATTCATGGCAGCGCCATGGTAGGCAACCGAAAGGTCAACCCCTTTGTTTTCGATATTACCAGAGTTGATAGCTGCTGATGTAGCACCACCAAGAACGGTTATGTCATTTAAAGGCGCAAATAATAAACCTTTTACTGCTTTTTTATAGAACTCTACAGAAACATCAAACTTTTTGAGAAAAGAGAAATCTACCCCAATATTGGTAATGGCATCTTCTTCCCATGTAGTATTAACATTACCAATCTGGCTTCTGTAAATACCCAATGCAGAACTGTTGTTAGCTCCATTAATATCATAATAAGAATTAGCGGCAGTCTGATTATACAAACTGAAAGCATTAGTTGAGGAGATATTATTTATAGAACCCAATTTACCCCATCCACCACGAAGTTTCAGTTCATCAATCCAGGTAACATTTTTTAAGAAACTTTCTTTCGATAATCTCCAGCCTGCTGTTACAGACGGAAACACACCATATTTTTTACCATCAGAAAATACAGACGATCCGTCTCTTCTAACAGTTGCACTTAATAAATACCTGTCCTGGTAACCATAATCAATTTTACCGAACATAGAATATAGGGAACTTTGATAAGGTGTTCCGTTAATATTACTGGTTGTTTGTCCTGTTGGAGGACCGAAGTTCAACGTCCATAAATTAGGGTCAACTGTTAAATTATTTGGGTTGGTAATTAAATAACCACTTCTTACGCCGTTAATGGCACGGCCATAATATTTAATAGCTTCAGTACCTGCTAACAATTTAATGCTATGGTCACCAAAAGTATTGGAATAGTTCAAAGTGTTGGTCCATGTCCAGTTGCTGTTGTACCCAAAATTTTCGTTGAAACTGTTTGGATTTTTATTATTTTCTGCATTTTCGTAAGCAGTATAATTAAAACCATTGTAATAGTAATTATCAATATTGCCACCAAATACGGTACGGGCCGTTAAATGTTTTGCAAGATCAACTTCTACAAAAGCATTACCATTAATCTGCCAGTCATTTCCTTTATTGTCTTTAATTCTTGTTAAGTTGGCAACAGGATTTTGAGCATTACCTAAACCCTGAGAACCGGTACCGGCGAAATTTCCTTTAATATCATATACCGGAATAATTGGGCTTTCTCTATAACTATGAGAAATAGCGTTTCCTTCGTTTTGGTTTTGGAAACCTGGATTTTGCTTATAAAAAATATACACATTCTCTCCGATGCGGATATGATTGTTTACATTAAAGGAAGTATTAATCCTTGCAGAGTACCGCTTTAAATAGGTGTTTAATAAGGTGCCTTGCTGATTAAGGTAAGCAAGAGACATATAGAAGGTAGATTTATCATTACCTGAACTTACCGACAAAGAATGGCTTTGCATGGTTGCAGGTTTAAATATCTCATGAAACCAATCCGTACCAATTTGGTTAGCCAAAGTGGTTTGATTGTCATATAATGCATAAGGATCAGGACCAGGGTTTGATGCTGCTGTCGGCGTAATGTACATAGGTATTACCGGACCTGAAGGAGAATAACCAAATTGCTTGTTAGCCGGCGTTGCACCATCATTTGTAAAAGATTTATTGATTGCAATACCGGTTTCTCTGGTATTGGCCATTTTAAAGCCGTCCGCATTAGGGCGCTGCGTTCCTATGTAAGAGTCGTAGCTAAGTTTGGCTTTTCCAGCCCTGCCCTTTTTAGTTGTGGCAATTATTACACCGTTAGAACCACGAACACCATAAATGGCAGCGGCACCGGCATCTTTTAAAACTTGTATAGATTCGATATCATTAACATTAAGGTCGTGTAAACTTCCCGGAGTTCCATCAATAATTACCAATGGATCAACAGATCCTACTGAACTAATACCCCTAATTCTAACAGTAGATCCACCGCCGGGGTTACCCGAATTTATTACAGATACACCGGAAGCTTGTCCTTGTAATAATGATTCAGCTGTTCCGGAAGGAACCGCTTTTAAATCTGCAACATTTACAACAGATACCGAACCCGTAATGTCTTTTTTTCTTTGGGTAGAGTAGCCAATTACAACTACTTCATTTAGGGAGGATTCTTTTGCTTTAAGAATAATGTTGACGCTTGTTTTGCCGGCAACATTAACTTCATCCTGATCAAACCCAACTGAGGTGGTGATAAGGGCATTTTTACCAGCAGGTACTGAAATAGAAAACTCTCCGTTAGAAGACGTTGTAACTGCCAGGTTGGTACCTTTTACAGTTATTGTCGCCAACGGCACCGGGGAATTGTCTTTCGAATTTAAAACAGTACCCGTTACTGTTTTCTGCTGGGCATAAATTTGGGAGAAGAATAGACAGCAAATTATTGTGCATATTCCTAATTGTAGGTTTTTTAACATAAAGCAGCGTTCGTTTAATTGGTTTAGACAGCTAAGATAAAATAATTTATTTAACTTTTTAATAACTTATGTACAAATTCAAAAAAAATATTTTTAAAATTCTAGTAGTCAATTGAATATATTGAAAATTATTAGCCAAATGGACGGCTTTTTTAGAACTTATTGAATGTAGATAAAACAAATATATTTTTTTTATTAAAAAAATATATTTGTAAGAGACAATTAAAATATTAATAGATAGGTATTGTTATCAATTTAACCGGTTACAGATTTCCCCGTAAATCCTGTTCTTTTTCCAGGGCCTCAAACAAGGCCTTAAAATTACCTTTACCAAAGCTTTTGGAGCCTTTTCTTTGGATAATTTCAAAAAATAAAGTAGGACGGTCTTCCAAAGGTTTACTAAAAATTTGTAACAGGTAACCTTCTTCATCACGGTCTATTAATATGCCCAATTCCTGCAATGGGCCAAGATCTTCTTCAATTTTGCCTACCCTATCCAGTATCCCTGCATAATAACTTTCCGGAATTTTTAAAAATTCTATGCCCCTACTTTGCAGATCGGTCACCGTTTTTACAATATCTGCGGTAGCAATAGCAATATGCTGCACCCCTTCTCCATTATAAAAATCTAGGTATTCTTCTACCTGACTTTTCTTTTTACCTGCGGCAGGTTCATTAATGGGGAATTTTACAAAACCGTTTCCATTGCTCATAACCTTACTCATTAAGGCAGAGTATTCGGTAGAGATATCCTTATCATCAAAGCTTAAAATATTTTTAAAACCCATCACTTCCTCATAAAATTTTACCCAGGGATCCATTTGGTTCCATCCCACATTACCCACACAATGGTCTACGTATAATAGGCCCGTTGATAATGGGTTATAGGCCGATTGCCATTGTTTAAAACCGGGCATAAAATACCCCCGGTAGTTTTTTCTTTCTATAAAAAGATGTACAGTTTCGCCATAGGTATAAATACCACTTACCACCACTTCGCCATCAGCATCTTTTAAGGTTGTTGGCGCCAGATAGCTTCTACCCCCGCGTTTGGTGGTTTCGTTCCATGCGGCAGTTGCATCTTCTACTTTTAAAGCAATAATTTTCACGGCATCTCCATGCTGGTAAATATGATGGGCAATTTCATTGCATGCCCGGAGGGGGGTAGTTAAAACAAAGGTTAATTTACTTTGGCGAATTACATAACTTACTTTATCCTTAACGCCGGTTTCTGGCCCGGCATAGGCAAGGGATTGAAAGCCAAAAGCTGTCTTATAAAAGTGTGCGGCCTGCTTTGCATTACCTACATAAAATTCAATATAATCCGTTCCCATTAAAGGTAAAAAATCGGTAGTGGCAAGGCTTGTAGTTTGCATATTAAAAGTATTGCCTTTATCAGCAGCACTTGTTTGTGTGGCGAGCATTTCCATTGTAATAAATTTGAAATGGTTAATTATAAGTTGATTACTGTATAAAAAACATCAGGAAGACATGGCCAATGAAATCATCAGCAGGGTATAGCATTTACGCTTATCAAAAAATCTTTTATGTGGATAATCGGGGAGCATATTCGTATTATAAAGATAAAAATATTTATTCATTGTTTAGAATATTTTGCAAAAAGATAATACGTTTAACAAAAAGTAAAAGGTATCAATTCCATAATAATTAAAATATTCCAATACATTTCCTACTGTATCCTTTTATTTTACCCTCAATAATAAAAATATAATCAACTCCTTTTCATCTAAACCTTATTATCTGTAGCGGCAATTACATAAATGGTAAGAATGTTTTATTTTGCACCCATGAGCACAAAAAAAATCGGCATTTTAGGCGGAGGTCAACTTGGACGAATGTTATTGCAGGCCGCAGCCAATTATCCGGTAGATACTTTTGTAATGGAAAATGACGAACATTGCCCGGCAGCACATCTTTGCCATCATTTTATTAAAGGAGATATTACAAATTTTGACAATGTATATAATTTCGGGAAAGATCTTGATGCCATCACCATTGAAATAGAAAATGTTAATGAAGCTGCCCTGGAAAAATTAGCCTCGGAAGGGGTAAAAATTTATCCTACCCCTGCAGCCCTTAAAATTATTAAGAATAAAATTTTACAGAAACAATTTTATAAAGACAACGAAATACCCAGCAGTGAATTTTTTATTACCCATACCATTGAAGATGTAGCGCAACATAAAGATTTTTTGCCGGCAGTTCATAAACTTGCCCTTGGCGGTTATGACGGCAAAGGTGTACAGGTAATAAAAACCGTTACTGATTTGGGCAAAGGCTTTAACGCGCCTTCCATTTTAGAAAAAATGGTTGATATTAAAAAAGAAATTGCGGTTATTATTGGGGTGAATGATAAGGGTGAACATGCTATGTACCCCGCTGTAGATATGGTTTTTGATCAGCGGCTTAATTTACTGGAGTATCAATTAAGTCCGGCCCAGCTTACCGATAAAGTACTATGGAAAATCGAGGCCATTGCAACCCAATTGGTAAAAAAATTAAATAGTCCGGGCATTTTTGCGGTAGAATTTTTTGTAGATAAAAATGATGGCGTATTTGTAAATGAAACAGCTCCCCGGGTGCACAATAGCGGCCATCATACTATTGAAGGTAACTTTTCGTCGCAGTTTGATATGCTTTGGCGAATCATGTTAGGCTACCCGCTTGGCTGCACCGAAGCTATTTTACCGGCTGCAATTGTAAATCTTTTAGGAGCAGCCGGATATAACGGCGAAGCGCATTACGAAGGTTTGGAGGAAATAATGAAATTAGAGGATGTTTTTATTCATATTTACGGAAAAAAGGAAACTAAACCTGGCAGAAAAATGGGCCATGTAACCATTTTAAGTAAAGAAAAACAAGAATTGGTACACCAGGCTAACCGCATAAAAAACACGTTGAAAGTTATTAGTTTGTAGGTAAGATTTTGGGATTTAAAATGTTCTTATAAGGTGTAATAAAAAATTATCGAATCAGGGTTTTATTTACCAAACTGGTTTTAAATACGGCCTTATAAACTTAATTTATTGGCCAGCCTGTTCAATTCAATTTCTGCAGTTTTAGCAGAAAAACTAAGGTTTACCAAACGATAGCCGGAAGCCTCAAAACTTTGCTGGGCATTTTTAACCTCAACAATAGTGGCTTGTTTAAATTGAAACCGTTGCAAAATCAGACTTAACAATTGGCTGGATAACTTATAATTTTCTTCCTCAGTTTTTAACTGATTTAAAGTAGACGAATAAGATTGAAAAGCCTTTATCACCTGCGCATTGTAATCGCGCAGTAAAATATTTTTATTTAATTCGGCATTGGTAACATTTATTACTGCCACCCGTTGCTGACGCTTATAAATAGAGCCATTATAAATAGGCAGGCCCAGACTTATACCTACAGAAGGTCCATAATTTTGATTCAACAATAATTGCCCTGCAGCGGCCTTGTTTCTACTAAAATTAAAACCGGTATTTGCCCTTAGTGATGGATATCTTAATGCCGCAGTTTCCTTTACAATCAATTCGTTTATTTTAATTTGATCTTGTGCAGCGAGTATGTTGGGATTTTTATTTAAGGTGTTTAAAATATTATCCAATTGCAAGGTATTGTCAACTATTATACTGTCTTTAATTAGGATCGCAGCATCCGTATTTAAAGTTAGTTGCCGTAGCAATTCAGTTTTACCCTGCGCAACAATTAATTGTTGCGATTGCTTTGTCTGCTGTAGGGCATTTAAGTCTATCTGTGCCTGAAAAAGATCGGCATTGTTTGCAAGCCCTACAGACTGCCTTGCCTTTACAATATCCATTTGTTGCTGGGATGCATCTATGGAACGGTCGATGGTATTGATGTACCGCTGTTGCCTGACAATATCAAAATAAGCAACCATTACGGCCGCAATAATATTTTGAATCTGGCCATTTAATTGCTGGTCGCTTTGCTTTACAAGTGTTTCCAGGCGGGCTTTAGTTGCATGTACCCTATTGCCATTGTACAATAAAATACTTCCGGTTATACCTACTACAGCATTGTTGGTAGCAACATCATTTCTATTTATTGATACCCCTGTATTTAATTTTTGGTTGATATTACTCACCTGCTCATTATCTGTAAGCGTACCGGTAACCAATGGCAGGCCGCCTGCAACCCCATAATTATTGAATATCATATTGACCGCTACAGCATTTTTAGTTAACTGTATATCAAGACTATTTTTTAAAGCCATATTAATGGCATCAGGCAAAAGCAAAATTTGTTGCGCCTTTACCTGCAGGCAAGCTGCTGCTAAAAAAATGTATAAAACGATATGCTTCATCCTTTATATTTTACCTGTAGGATTGTTTAAATTGGGTGTATTGTTATTCTTATTTTCAACATTGCCGAGTGCCGGATGTGCATCGTTTTCATTTACAAATGCTTTGTGGGTGCTAGACAAATAAGTATACATGGCAGGTATTATAAACAAGGTAAGTATCAGTGAAAATAAAATACCCCCTACCACAACTATACCAAGTGGTATGCGACTTGTACTGGATGCACCGAGCCCTAACGCAATAGGCAAAGCGCCCAAAGCTGTTGCTAAACTCGTCATTAAAATTGGCCTTAACCTTTGTTGTGCAGCCAACAAAATAGCTTCTCTGCGTGCAATGCCTTCGGCTCTTTTTTGATTGGCAAATTCAACAATTAAAATTCCGTTTTTTGTAACCAGCCCAATCAGCATTATCATACCAATTTCAGAAAAAATATTAAGGGTTTGGTTAAAAATAAATAGGCTTAACAATGCGCCAGCCAGTGCAAGCGGAACGGTTATCATAATAATAAGCGGGTCGACAAAACTTTCAAACTGGGCTGCCAGCACCAAATAAATTAACATCAGCGCAAGCCCGAATGCAAATAGAATATTAGAAGAACTTTCTGCAAAATCCCTTGAAGCGCCTGTTAATGATGTTTGATAACTTGGGTCTAATAATTTTTTAGCAATAGCATCCATCGCCTTTACCCCATCGCCAATTGTTTTACCATCAGCCAATGAAGCAGAAATGGTTGCGGCCTTGTATCTATTAAAATGAAATAAAGTAGATGGGCTGCTGCTTTCTTCCAGTTTAACCACCGCACTTACCGGTATATTCTGGCCTTTATTATTGCGTACATATAATTTAGAAATATCGTCAGGCACCGTTCTATCTATTCTGTCAACTTGCGCTACCACTGAATATTGAAAGCCATTTCTTATAAAATACGCAAGCCTGCCACCGCTAAAGGCAGATTGTAAAGCAGCAATAACATCTGTGGAGGATAAACCAAGATCCTTAATTTTCATCCTGTCTAAACTAATTTGAATTTCGGGTTTATTAAATTTTAGATTAGCATCAACACTACTACCTACGAATGTAGGATTCTTCCTTGCCTCTTCTAAAAACTGCGGTAAAACAGTGCGTAATTTTTCAAAATTCTGATTTTGCAACACATATTGCACCGGCAAACCACCTTTAGAGCTTGAACCCACAGCAATGGTCTGCTCCTGTACAACAGAAATTCTTGCATCATTAAACCTCGTTAATTTTTTTTGAAGATCGGATGCAATCTGGGTTTGGCTTCTATTTCTTTTATCAGGCTCCACAAAACCCAGACGAGCCTGAGATGAATTTATAGGACCTGTTGGCGTTCGTGCAAAAACAAAGTCTCTTTCCGGTATAGAATCATATAAATAATTAACAATGCTATCAGATATGCCAAGCATTTTTCCAAAACTGGTACCTTCTGCTGCAGAAATATTCAGGCGTATACTGCTTCTGTCTTCTAAAGGTGCAATTTCACTTTGCAACATCCCAATAATTAATGCAATTATCCCGCCGCATACAGCGATCATTACAAGGGCAATCCATCTTAATTTTAAAAACCATTTTAACCCACGCAGATAACCACTTTCCATCCCAGTAAAAAAGGGTTCTGTCTTCCTGTAAAATTTTCCATGTCCCGCATTTTTCCTGCTAAGCACTACATTTAATACGGGGGTAATGGTTAAAGAAACCAATGCAGATATCAATACTGCAGCGGCCAATGTTACACCAAATTCTCTAAACAAGCGACCAATAAATCCTTCTAAAAATATTACCGGTAAAAACACAATCGATAAGGTAATGGAGGTTGAAATTACTGCGAAAAATATTTCTTTACTTCCCTCTATGGCAGCCTGTTTTATGGGCATTCCCTTTTCGAATTTACTAAAAATATTTTCTGTAACTACAATGCCATCATCTACCACCAAACCTGTTGCCAGCACAATACCCAGCAAGGTTAATATATTAATAGAGAACCCGGAAACATACATAATAAAAAAGGTAGCCACCAAAGAAATTGGAATATCAATCAGTGGCCGGATAGCTATTAACCAATCTCTGAAAAAGAAAAATATTACCAGTACCACCAAAGCAAAAGATATACATAAAGTTTCTTCTACCTCCTTGATCGATTTACGAATATTGGTAGTGTTATCGAGCAACACATTCATCTCGATATCGGTTTTATTGGTTTTTTTTATTTCCTCCAGCCTTTTATTAAAATCATTTGCAATTTGAATATTATTTGCGCCCGGCTGCGGTATAATTACAACACCTACAGCGTTTACGCCATTATACTTCCAGCTTGTTTCCAATACTTCCGGCCCAATTTCTACCCGGGCAATATTGCTCAATCGCACAATGCCTGAACTATCTTGTTTTATAATTAAATTTTGAAAATCTTTTTCGCTTGTAAGTCTGCCCAATGTTTTAATAGTAAGCTCTGTATTGTTACCATAAATTTTACCGGGTGGTAAGTCTACATTTTCATTATTAAGCGATGTTTTTATATCGGAAAAGGAAACACCCTGCGCGATCATTTTATCAGGATTTATCCAGATACGCATGGCATATCTTTTTTGACCAAAAATATTTACGGAGCTAACCTGGTTAATGGTCTGAAATTGTTGCTGCAACACATTTTCAGCATAATCACTTAATTCCATCAGGCCCTTTGTTTTACTTTGCACAGCCAGTATTAAAATAAAATCACTATTGGCATCCGACTTGGAAATTACCGGTGGCGCATCAATATCCTGCGGTAAACTTCTGGTAGCCTGACCAACTTTATCGCGCACATCACTGGCGGCTGCTTCAAGATCTA
>JAYTHI010000245.1:0-29522 GCA_043732685.1 Ferruginibacter sp.
ATGGAAAAGTGAAATGGAAAAAACCAATAAGTTGCCATTTGTTTCCTATAAGAATTCTGCAAAGCAGAAACAAACAAACCGATTATGTTAATTACGAACCTCGCGAAGACCTTTGCAGCGCAGCTTGTACCCTTGGCGAAAAATTAAAAGTACCTGTCTACGTGTTTTTAAAAGATGCGCTTACAAGAAAATACGGTACTCAATTTTATGAAACGCTTGAAGCAACTGCCCTGCACATGAAATTGAAAACTGATCCCAAAAATAAAAAATAAACTTCTTACAAATACTTATTTCTCTAATGAAAAGCCCCCTTAATTTTTTAAAATATTTTTCCAGCTTCTTATTGCTTGGATCACTTATTTCCTGCTCCGTAAACCGTGCTAAAATAGACAATAGTCTTGCTAAATATTTTGATGAAAATAAAGTGGAAGGCAGTTTTACCATGTTAAATAATAGTGATGGTAAAGTAACTGTTTACAATTTAGATATTGATACAACCCGTTATTTGCCGGCAGCTACTTTTAAAATTGTAAATGCAATGATAGGCTTGGAAACGGGTGTTATTACCGATGAAAAAATGATAATTAAATGGGACGGTGTAACGCGTAATAATGCGGAGTGGAATAAAGATTTGACCATGACAGACGCTTTTAAAGTTAGTGCGGTACCCTATTTTCAGGAAGTAGCAAGGCGTATTGGAAAGGATACCATGAAACTTTGGATAGACTCTATGGGGTATGGGAATAAAAATATTGGGACTAAAATTGATAGCTTTTGGTTGGATAACACGTTAAAAATTTCTGCTGATGAGCAATTGGGACTTGCAAAACGCCTGTACTTTGATCAACTGCCTCTTCAAAAACGTACCCAGCAAATTGTTAGAGATTTAATGGTGCAGGAAGATAATACCACCTATACCATAAGTTATAAAACAGGTTTGGGCACCAATGAAAAAAAAGAACAGATTGGCTGGGTGGTAGGCTGGATAGAAGAAAATAAACATCCCTATTTTTTTGTAACTGTTGTTAAAACTGCCGGATCCCAAATTGATATGCCTGCAGTTCAATTAAAAATCACTAAAAGTATCCTTACTCAATTAGGATTTTTTAAAGGAAGGATGTAAAATTTATATAAGAGTAGTATTATTTAGGATAGTTTTCACAATTTTATTTGTTTTAGGTAATAAATTTGAATGGTATTTTAATGCTTATGTAAAGATGAAAACAACTTTCTTTAACCGATTGGATATGGGGAAAAGTAAATACAAATCCTTCCTCTTAACAACATTTAATAATAATTACTTATTTGAAAATATATTTTTAGGTAATCGAAGTACCAATTAAGCGTGACTTAACCTCCGTTTGAGATTTGAAATTAAAGCTTTATTAAATTTTTATATACTAATTTTTAAATCGATTTTCAAAATTTGAGGATATTGATGTTTATTCACTGTTGAGTAATATAGAAATTTATCATTGGATAGGATTAATCAACAGCCATCTAATATTATTATATATTTAATAATTAAATATGATCGAATTTCAGCATATAGAGTTTTTATTAGGATTGGTGCTGGTACCGTTCATGATAATTTTATATTTTTTTGTACTTCGCTACAAGCGAAAAACCATTATAAAAATTGGCGATGCCGCCCTGGTAAACCAGTTGATAAAGGATTATAGTCCGGCCAAGTTTTCACTAAAATTTATTTTGCTGCTTTTCGCTTTCATTGTTGGCATTTTTGCACTTGCCAATCCGCGCCTTCCGCAAGGCAGTACCCTTGTAAACCGCAGTGGTATTGATGTTATGATTACGCTGGATGTTAGCAAAAGTATGCTTGCTCAGGATATAAAACCCAACCGCCTTGAAAAAGCCAAACAATTAATTAGCAAGCTTATCGATAAGTTGCCAAACGATAGAATTGGAATAGTGGTATTTGCAGGAAGGGCTTACCTGCAAATGCCTTTAACAACCGATCATTCCGCTGCTAAAATGTATTTATCTTCTGCCACTACAGATGTAGTGCCAACACAGGGTACAGTAATTGGCGATGCACTAAAAATGTGCTTTGCAGCTTTTAATTCGCAGGAAAAAAAATATAAGGCTATTGTGTTAATAAGTGATGGCGAGGATCATGATGAGGCAGCTATTAAAGTTACTAAGGAACTGGCAGAGGAAGGTGTAATGATAAATACTGTTGGTATTGGCTCGCCTGAAGGTGCTACCATTATTGATCCGGCAACAAATGAAACAAAAAAAGATGCTGCCGGAGCGCCTGTAATTACCAAACTAAATGAAGATGAATTAAAAAATATCGCCCTGGACGGCAATGGTATATACCAACTATTCACCAATACCGATGAGGTAATTGATAAACTAAATGTTGCATTAAAAAGCATTGGTCAGCATTCCGTAACGGAAAGTTCCTTAATTGATTATAAAAATTATTTCCCGTGGTTATTGGGCATTTTATTGATTCTTCTGTTACTTGAGCTTTTTATTTCTGAAATTCGCAAGGCAGATAAACAGCCTCAACTTGCTATAAAAAAACAAGTATTAGCCCTATTTATTTTAATAATGCCTTTGATGGGAATGGCACAAAATGACAATGTATTCCTTAAAGAAGGAAATGATGCTTACCACCAAAAAAAATATAGTGTAGCAGCTGATAGTTATAAAAAAGTTACAGAACACGATCCTGAAAATATAAAAGCTTTCTATAACCTTGGAAATGCACTGTATAAAAAAGGTACAACCGATGAGGCTTTACTGGCTTATGATGCCACTATCAGTTTAAGTAAAGTTAAAAAAGAACAATCCGCCGCCTGGTACAATAAAGGAGTAGCTTTGCAGAATAATAAAAAATTACCGGATTGTATTGAAGCGTACAAAAAAGCACTTCGATTAAACCCGGCAGATGAAGATGCCCGGTTTAATTTACAAAAAGCTTTACAACAACAACAACAACAGCAACAAAAAGATAAAGATGACAAGGATAAAAAAAGGCCGAAAAGCGGCCCCAAACAAAAAGAAAAGCAGAACCCAGACGATAAAAATAAAGACCAGCAGCCCAAGCCACAACCGAGCAAGATGACCCAAAAAGAAGCTGAAGAAAAGTTAAAAGCCTTGTTGCAGCATGAAAAAAACTTGCAGGACAGGCTTAGAAAAGTGGATGCTGCAGCTCCCGAAAAACCGGAAAAAGATTGGTAAAAAAGATATCTGAAGCGGGGTAACAACCCTGCTTTTTTATTGTTATTTTAGGTAGAAATAATTGTTTGGAAAGCTTTTCCTGTAAAATTTGTTTCTTATTTATTACCGGGAGTTCTTTAGTAGGTTTAATTTTTAGTTTACAGGATATAGCTTTTATATGTGGATAATCTTTAAATTAATGATTCTATGCCGTTAATTTAAGGGTTGGTGGGAACAATTTTAATGGTTGGTGGGGCGCAATCCTGGCAGCTAGCCGTCGCGGGTGTCCTTGAAGGTAGCCGTGGTGAGTGTCCTTGACAGTTAGCCGTGGCGGGTGTCCTTGACAGGTAGCCGGGGGCCGTGGCGGGTGTCCCCACCCGCCATTTGCATTTTGAACTAAACGACATTTATTAATGATTATATTTAAAATTTCTGCCCTTAATGTATGGTATAGAAATTTAAAATTATTTATGATTGCGGAGCAAATTAATTTATCATAACAAAAAATATATGCAGTTATATTGTGAATCTTTAACGGAATATAAACGTCTCAAAACAAGGGAAGTAAAAGTTGGTACCTTGCTTTTAGGCAATAACAATCCCATTCGCGTACAAACCATGACAACCACCGATACGATGGATACAATGGCAACTGTAGAACAAACTATTCGTTGTATTGAAGCCGGTGCAGAATTGGTACGTATTACTGCTCCATCAATAAGGGAAGCTCATAATTTAAAAAATATTAAAGACGAATTGCATCGCAGGGGCTATTTTGTACCCCTGGTTGCCGATATTCATTTTACCCCTAATGCAGCAGAAATTGCCGCAAGAATTGTGGAAAAAGTTAGGGTTAATCCGGGCAACTATGTAGATAAGAAAAAGTTTGAACAAATTGAATATACCGACCTGGAATACCGCGAAGAAATTGAGCGCATTACCGAGCGGTTTACACCCCTGGTTTTAATTTGTAAGGAGCACGGAACCGCTATGCGCATTGGTACTAATCATGGCAGTTTAAGCGATCGTATTATGAGCCGATATGGCGATACGGCCATGGGCATGGTTGAAAGTGCAATGGAGTTTTTGCGCATAGCAAGGTTGCAGCATTATCACCAGATAATTTTAAGTATGAAGAGCAGTAACCCCCTGGTGATGGTACAGGCTTACCGGCTACTTATTAACCATATGCAGGACGAGTTTGGTGAATGTTATCCCTTGCATCTTGGCGTTACCGAAGCCGGTGACGGGGAAGATGGCCGCATAAAATCTGCCATCGGTATTGGTACCTTATTGGAAGATGGTATTGGCGACACCATTCGCGTAAGTTTAACTGAAGATCCTGAATTTGAGATACCGGTTTGTCTTGATCTGGTTAAAAGATACAGTGCCGCTACTACTACTACTACTACTACTAAAGAGCTCACCAATACCTTGCCGTTTAAACTTTCTTATTCGCCTTTTGAATATAAAAGGCGTTTAACAAACGGTGTTGAAAATATTGGCAATAGAAATGTGCCGGTCGTAATTGCCGATTTTATGCATGCTGAAAGCATTAGCCATCAGGATTTACAGGCTGTAGGTTACAAATACGATGAAGTAACAGATAAGTGGAGTATTGGTGATGCTGCTGCAGATTATTTATACCTGGGTAATAAAAAAATAACACTTGCCTTGCCGGGTACATTGCGTATTATTTGTAATTATACTACCTGGCTGTCTACCAGCACAGACCTTAAATATTTCCCACTTTTTCAGGGCGAGGAATTTTTGCAGGCAGGTTTAAAATCTGATAAAATTAATTTTATTGCGGTAGATGCCAACAAGGTATCAAGTAATTTATTGCAAAAAATAAAAGAAGATAAAACAGTAGTCCTGTGTATTTATTCTACTGCAAATAATGCCGTGCAAAACAGTAGGGCCCTTATAATTAATATGTCAGATAATGCGATCAATTGCCCCGTTATTTTATCCGTTGAAAGTGAGGAAAATTCTATTGATGAGCAACTGATTCACTTTAGTACAGCGGCAGGCGCGCTGTTTTTAGACGGCATGGGCGATGGTATCTGGCTTATAAACGATCCTGCTAAATTAATTAATCAAAAAGTTAGCGGTCGTACTTATTTGGAAACTAAAAATAATCACCAGTTTATAAACAACACTTCTTTTTCTATTTTACAGGCCGTACGCACCAGAATTTCTAAAACAGAATATATCAGTTGTCCCAGTTGTGGCAGAACCTTATTTGAATTACAGGAAACTACCGGAAAAATAAGGGCAGTAACCAATCATTTGAAAGGATTAAAGATCGCCATTATGGGTTGCATTGTAAATGGACCGGGTGAGATGGCGGATGCTGATTTTGGGTATGTAGGTAGTGGTGTAGGTAAAATAACGCTATACCGGGGTAAAGAAGTTGTAAAACGAAATATTGATAGTGCGATTGCCGTAGATGAGTTGGTTAATTTGCTTAAAGAAAGTGGCGTTTGGATTGATGCACCCTTTACAGAAAAGTTACTGCAGAAATAAAATTTACCAAAGCTGTCCAAATAGGATCATTTTTATAGTTTCCAGGTAAACTAAACTATCATTTTGGGGTTTTAATAATGGATGGGTTAATTGCAGCATTTCTTTAAAGTACGTAAAGCTTATTATAATTCATTACTCTTTAATTAAATACATTTAAATCTTTGCAGGTACGCTCATCCGTTGAAAATTTATTTGTATAATTTTAAGACATCCGGACTTTCGTTAAGAATGTGTTTTAAGATTTGCTATAAATATAGGATTGTAAAAGGTGGATTCTTTCTAAATATTATCCGTCCTTTATTTATCCTATTTGAATTTGCATCACTGCATATTTTTTAAATAAAATATTTATCATTTACCTGTAAATATGATCGCAGGTATTATTACAATTTATGGAAACAGATTTCTTAGTAATTGGAAGTGGAATTGCCGGTCTTACTTATGCTTTAAAAGTAGCAGATGCCTGCCCTGATAAAAAAGTAACCATTCTTACAAAAACGCAAAGTGACGAAACCAATACCAAGTATGCACAAGGGGGTATTGCAGGTGTGATGGATTTTGATAAAGATAGCTTTGCAAAACATATTGAAGATACCTTAATAGCCGGTGATGGCCTTTGTAATAGAGGTGTGGTAGAAATAGTAGTAAATGAGGGCGTGGAAAGAATTCAGGAATTGATAGATTGGGGAGCCAATTTTGATAAGGATAAAAGTGGTGAATTCGCCTTAGGGAAAGAAGGGGGTCATAGTGAATTTAGAATTCTGCATCATAAAGATGTAACCGGTAAAGAAATGGAAAGGGCTTTACTGGAAGCCATAAAAAGCAAGGCCAACATTCAGTTGATAAGTCATTGCTTTGTACTTGATATTATTACACAACATCATTTGGGTTATTTGGTAACAAAATCAACCCCGGATATTGAATGTTTTGGAGTGTATGTGCTAAACCTTAAAACTAATAAAATAGAAAAAATTGTTGCCAAAATTACTATGCTTGCAACAGGTGGCAATGGCCAGGTATACCGCACTACTACCAACCCTGCCATTGCAACCGGCGATGGGGTTGCCATGGTGTACAGGGCCAAGGGTCGTATTGAAAATATGGAGTTTATACAATTTCATCCTACAGCCTTATATGAACCGGGTGTACGGGGTCAAAATTTTTTAATTACCGAAGCAGTGCGGGGTGATGGTGGTATTTTACGCAACCACCAGGGCGAGGCTTTTATGGAACGCTATGATGCCCGTAAAGATCTTGCGCCACGGGATATTGTTGCCCGTGCAATTGATAACGAAATGAAAATTAATGGAACCGAAAGTGTGTTTCTGGACTGCCGCCATTTTACCAAAGAAAATTTTACACAGCATTTTCCAAATATTTATGATAAATGCTTAAGTATTGGAATTGATATTACAAAGGATATGATACCTGTTGCCCCGGCTGCGCATTATAGTTGCGGCGGCGTAAAAACAGATCTTCATTCCCGAACCTCTATCATTAATTTATATGCTGCCGGCGAGTGCGCCTGTACAGGGCTGCATGGTGCCAACCGCCTTGCAAGCAATAGTTTGCTGGAAGCAATGGTTTTTGCTCACAGGGCTTATGAGGATGCGGTAAAAAATATTGATAATATTGATTACAGGCAATATATTCCTGATTGGAAAGCAGATGGTACCAACGCACCACGCGAAATGATTTTAATTACGCAGAGCCTGAAAGAAATGAAACTGCTGATGAGTGATTATGTTGGCATTGTGCGCAATAAGGAACGTTTGCAAAGAGCCAACAGGCGCCTGGATCTGCTGCATGAAGAGACCGAAGCCTTGTATCAAAAAACAGCCGTATCGCCCCAATTATGCGAATTGCGCAATATGATTACTGTTGCCTATCTGATTGTAAAATGTGCAGAATTCAGGCACGAAAGCAGGGGACTGCATTTTAATACAGATTTCCCGGAAAAGAGTTATAAAGTACAGAACATAGTGTTGTAAACGCTACCTGCGTTGGTTATTATTTCAATATTATTTTATGCTCTTAAAATGGAGCGCGTAGAATATTATGCCGTTTATATTAAGCTTGATTGTCCTTTAAAATTTTATTATTAGTTTTATCCTATGTACTACATCGTTTACGGATTTTTTTACCTTGTTTCCTTATTACCCTTTTGTATTTTATATTGTATAAGCAGTGGAATTGCGTTTCTTATGTACCATGTATTTGGTTATAGAAAAGCGGTGGTGCTGGGTAACCTGGAAATAGCTTTTCCATTTAAAACTGTGACCGAACGAAAAGCTATCGCAAAACAGTTCTACCTTAATTTTACGGATACTTTTATCGAAACCATCAAGTCAATTTCTTTAAGCGATGCTGCATTTGATAAACGCTGTTTTGGTAATTTTGATATAATAAATGAACTCGTTGCCAAAGATAAAAATACCTACCTGGTAGGTGCACATGTGTTTAATTGGGAGTATGCAAACCTTGTGTTGAGCAAGCAGGTAACCATTGCCCCCATTGGCGTTTACGCAACCATTGAAAATAAAATATTTGAGCGGCTGATACTTAAAATCAGGTCAAGATTCGGGACAAATTTAATTTCTGCCCGTGATTTTAAATTGCGCAGAGAGGAGATTTCTAAAAATCAGTATTGTATGTTTTTATTGGCCGATCAAAATCCACATCCCTCCAATAGTGTTTGGATGAACTTTTTTGGCAGACCGGCACCATTTATTCCGGGACCACACAAAGCAGCTATTAAAAATAAAGCGGCTATGATTTACATAAATATTACCAAAATCAAAAGGGGCTATTATAGTTTTAGTACAGATATTTTTGTTGAAAATGCCGCTATTTTTACGGTAGAAGAATTGATTAGAAAGTACAGGGATTTTGTGGAAGATATGGTGCGCAAGCAACCTGAAAATTACCTTTGGAGTCACAGGAGGTGGAAATATAATTTTGATGAAATTCAACAAAAAAATGGAGGTGTCTTAGTGGCAGATTAAGTTTATTAATGGTACTTTATCTAGTTGCTGAAATAAAACGCTTAATGCAGCTTGCAATTTATGTATTAGGTATACCGTATTTCCATACTATTTTTCTTCATACCCTTCGCCTCCATACCGGGCGGGCTGTGTAACGGTGACGCCGTTGCATTGACTTCTTTCAACAAATATCTGCTGGGCATTTTCGTTGAATTGCTACAGACCTGCATTGACAGCCTTATAAAAAATAAACATTTTGTGAAGCCATGAATATTTATCATATAATCATGGCCATTCAACTTAGTTCAGCACGCTGGCATCTTTTTCTGTTTTAATTGATTTTTCTTCTTTTATCCTGCTCCAGCCGCCTGAGATATTTCTAACATTGTGCAGACCTTGCTTTTTTACCAGTGAACAGGCTATAACGCTTCTATAACCGCCACCGCAATGCAGGTATAAGTTTTGGTTTTCTTCAAAACCCGCTATCAGCGCTATATCTGTCATATCTGATAACGGCATATTGATGGCATCTTTTACATGGCCGTCTGCAAATTCCAACTCTTTTCTAACATCCACCACCTGCAGATTGGTATCAAAAGGAATATCCATCGCTAATTCATCGGCTTCAACGCTAATGATCATATCTACTTTTTCGCCTGCTTGTTGCCAGGCTTCAAAACCACCATTTAAGTAACCTTCAAATTTTGCAAATCCTACCCTGGCAAGTCTGGTAATGGTCTCTTCTTCCATACCCTTTTCAGTTACCAGAATAATTGGTTTTTCAAAAGATAAAAGGCTTCCGGCCCATTCGGCAAAACGGCCTTCCAATCCAATAAAAATGCTTCCCGGTATAAAGCCATCTACGAAAAGATCCGCATTTCTGGTATCTAAAACTATATTGTCTTCCTTTAATTTATTTTTAAAATCTGTTATGTCTATTGCTCTCAAACCGGTTGCTTTAATATTATCTAAACTATCGTAGCCTTCTTTATTAATTTTTGCATTAACCGAAAAATAGATGGGGGCATCACCTAGGCCGTCTGTAACTGCTTTAATGAAATCATCCTTGCTTTGGGGTTGCAGGGCGTAATTATTTAATTTTTCTTCTTTGATGGTGCTAAAGGTTTCAGGACCTAAATTTTTACCGCAACTGCTACCCGCGCCATGTGCAGGGTAAACCAATACCTCATCTGCCAGCGGCAGAATTTTATTTTGGATGGTTTCGTACATCATACCGGCAAGCTCTTCTTTGCTCATATCACCACTGCTAAGGTCGGGTCGGCCAACATCGCCAACAAAAAGCGTGTCGCCAGTAAAAATGGCATAATCTTTTTCTGCAGCATCTCTAAGCAAATAGCAACAGCTTTCAATGGTATGGCCGGGGGTATGCATTACCTTAAAAGAAATAGCGCCTAAATTAAATATTTCTCCATCCTTAGCTATTTGTACGGGGAAATTGGTAATTGTTTGAGGACCAAAAACGATTGGCGCACCGGTTTTTTTGCTAAGGTCAAGGTGACCGCTCACAAAATCTGCATGAAAATGTGTTTCGAAAATATATTTTATGGTGGCATTTCGCTCTGCTGCCAGTTTAATGTACTGTTCCGTATCTCTTAACGGATCTATAATTACAGCTTCGCCATTACTTTCAATATAGTAGGCAGCTTCGCTTATACAGGCGGTATATATTTGTTTAATGAACATAATGCTGATGGGTATTTTTATTTATATTGGCTTTACCAATATTTAAACAGGTAAGTGTAAAGTATGTTGTTATACGCACCTAGTTTTTAATATTGTTAGGTAAAGAAGGCCTTATTTTTATTAGGCATTGCAAATATAAAAAACAAAAAGCGGATGCTGCAATAGCATCCGCTCTAACCAGGAAGGAAATTAGTAATTAGGCAACCAATTCACTTACCAAATTGCTTATTTCATCAATTCTTTTGTGATTAATTACATAAAAAATGAACTTGCCATCTCTTTGTGTACTAACTACGCCTGCCTTTCTTAATATGGCTAAATGTTGCGATGCAACAGATTGCTCCAACCTTAAACGAACGTAAATTTCAGTTACAGTTATTTTCTTTTCTTCCTCAATCAACTTTAATAATTGCTGACGCAATTTGTGATTGAGTGCTCTTAAAATAAGTGCTGCTTTTTTAACGCTGTAGTAATCAATTTTGATTGCACTGGCGATGGGTTGGATTGTTGATGGTGGCTCCATTTGAGCGGTTAAATCATTTGTCATAGAAATTAAATTTATTAGTGTGTGTAAAACAACATAAAGATACAATCAATTTAATATTCAATATTATGCTAATTAGATTTGTGGCTTTTTTACTACGAACTATTCATTAAAACCAACTAATTAAAAGTATTATAAAATTCTTTAATATACAAGGGGTCGGCATATGCAATGTCAGAAAAGATTTTCGAACAAAATAATTTATAGCTAAAAATACTCATATATAATGTATTTATTATAATTTGTTTATGCAATGCATTGTCGGATTTGCAGATTTTCATCCATTTTTCGGAACCGTTTCCAAAAAATAATACTTGGTAATTTAACAATACATTAGCATATGAATATTCGTTCAATTCCATTGCGCAAGGTTCTGCAACAATTTGCAGCGCTTTATCATAGATGGCTGTAAACACTTCCATGCGCCTGGCATCTATCATCGGACAAAATAATAGGGGCATTTCATTATTTATTATATTATTTTCAGCTATGGCCTGACTTGCCAATACCGCTAATGAACCCACAGTGATTAGAGGTTTATTAATAGCGTAGCAAATACCTTTTGCACTTGCCATACCTACTCTTAAACCCGTATAGCTACCGGGTCCGTTTACTACTGCTACTGCATCTAAATCTCTTATTGATATACCTGCATTATTTAATAAAGACGCTATGGCAGGCTGTAAAAAAGCGCCATGGTCTTTTTGGTCTTTATTTGTTGCCTCTTGTATAATAATGCCATCATTTGCAATACTTACGTGCGCAGTTTCCAGGGCGGTATCTATGTTTAATAGTAAACTCATGCTTATATTTTCTTTAGAAGTGGTGCCGGAAGGTATTTTTTATTTTTTGCACTTAATTTTTGTAATAAAGTAACAATATTTTTTTCGCCAATCATACGCCCCCATTCAAATGGTCCGTAGGGGTAATTTGTACCTAGTTTCATAGCTATATCTATTTCTTTTTTAGTGCTAACTTTTTCTTCCAGTGCATACCAGGCTTCATTAATGATCATTGCTATAACTCTTGCAGCAATAAAACCCGGCTCATCCGGAACAATTACCATCTTTTTATTTAAAGCGATAAATATGTTTTCTACCTGTTTATTTACAATACCTGCTATTTCCCAAACCGGTCGCTGTAAAAAACCATGCCATCCATTTATACGGTATACATTTACAGGTGCCTTCAATTCTTTTAATGTTACTGTTACCGAATGTATAAATATAGGTATTGAAATAGCATCAAAATTTACGACCGTAAATTCTTTCAATATAAAAACTGCCGCCACATTTAAAGGAATTTCTTTTAATGAAACCAATAAAATCCATTCTATTCCCGGTTCCGTAGTTTTTATTTCTTCCCACTGTTTCTTACCGGCAAATACTGCAATTATCATTGTGTAAATTTTTACAAAAATAGGTGGTTGATAAAATATATATTTGCAATTCTTAAAGATAACCATGATTAAACAAGTTATACATACAACAAATGCACCAGCACCTATTGGCCCTTACAATCAGGCAATTAAGGTGGCAAACCTTCTTTTTGTATCCGGACAGGTAGCGATTAAACCAGGTACCAATGATATGGCAAATGCCGATATTATTGAAGAAAGTCACCAGGTAATGCAAAATCTTAAATCTATATTGGCAGAGGCCGGAATGGATTTTGGAAATATAGTTAAGACTACTATATTCCTTAGCGATATGGAACTTTTTAGTCAGGTTAATGAAATTTATGCCAAGTACTTTGAAGGTGATTTTCCTGCAAGAGAAACTATTGCCGTAAAGGGATTACCCCGTAATGCCAATATAGAAATTAGTGTTATTGCTGCCGAATAACCTACTTTAAATTTTTTTGAATATCAATAAACTTCATTGATTGTTTCCATACAATTAATGGAGTTGAACTTTTTTGGATAATTATTAGCTACTGTTCCAATTTCCCAGAATAATTACTCCATAAAAACCACTATTCTTTATCGCCTTTTGTATATATTAAGAATTTAATATTTATATAATTGAACGCGAACCCTTGCTGATATAACCCCAACTAAAAGGTTTAAATTTTGTTTAAATAATATCACTATATTAAATTTATATATGAATTCTACCCCTTCCTTGGTAATAATTACTGCAAAAACACATGAAGTGTTAATGGAAACATTGCAAAAGAAGGGATTTGACGTTCAATATCATCCCGAAATTACTTACGAAGAATTAGCGGTAAAGATTGAAAATGCTGTAGGTTTAATTGTTACCACCCGCTTAAAAATTGATCAGCCAATTTTAGAGAAAGCCCTTCAATTAAAATGGATCGGCAGGCTGGGAAGCGGAATGGAATTAATTGATGTTGCGTTTGCAGAGACAAAAGGCATTACTTGCGTTAGCAGTCCGGAAGGCAACAGAAATGCTGTAGCCGAGCATGTTTTAGGACTTATTTTAAATTTAATGAATAAGATTGGCAGTAGTTTTGAAGAGGTAAAGGCTGGAATATGGATTAGAGATGCTAACCGCGGTGTAGAGCTTAGCGGCAAAACAGTTGGAATAATTGGTTATGGAAATACCGGATCTTCATTGGCAAAACTATTAGCAGCCTTTAATGTAACTGTTTTAGTGTACGATAAATTTAAGTTTGGTTTCGGAAGTGGTTATATAAAGGAAGCCAGCATGGAACAAATTTGCCGGTATGCTAACGTTATTAGTTTTCATGTGCCACTTACCGATTTAACAAAGCATATGGCCAACAAAGATTTTTTTGATGCACTAAATGAAAAACCGTATTTTGTGAATGCCTGTCGTGGTGCCGTAACAGACACCGCCGCTTTAATAAATGCTTTACAACAAAATAAAATTGCGGGTGCCGCCCTAGATGTTTTAGAAAACGAAAAGCTTCCAACCTTTACCAACTTACAACAACAGCAACTCGATTATTTAGTTGGAAGGCCCAATGTAATAGTAACCCCACATATAGCCGGATACAGTCACGAAGCTTTTTTTAAAATGAGCACCGTTATCCTGCAAAAATTGGGTATTTAATTATTTGATTATATTTGTAATAATTGTACAACGCTTCAGATAAAACTGGGGCGTTGTATTTTTTTCTATTTACTCTAAAAAAGAAGTGTTATGAGCGGAATGAATTATGTAAAACAAGAAACCTTCGAGCAAATGAAACAAGAGCTGCACCATATGAAAAGTGTAGAACGCCATGATGCAAGTAAAGCCATTGCCGAAGCCCGGGAAAAAGGAGATTTAAAAGAAAATGCAGAATATGACGCTGCAAAAGAAGCCCAGGGTATGCTGGAAGCCAAAATTAAATACCTTGAGGGTATTATTGCTACAGCTCGTATACTGGATGAAAATAATATTGATACCAGTAAAGTGTCTATTTTAACCAAGGTTACCGTAACTAATTTGGGTACTAAAAAAAAGGTTACCTATCAAATTGTTTCGGAGAAGGAAGCCGATTTGAAATTGGGTAAAATTTCGGTAACCTCACCAATTGGCAAAGGTTTATTGGGTAAGGCCATTGGCGAAGTAGCAGAAGTTACCGTGCCTGTAGGATTATTAAAGTTTAAAGTAGAAAATATTACTATTTAATAAAAACAATACTAACTTGACGGGCCCATTCTATTGAATGGGCTTTTTGTATATTCTTAATTATATTTAGTAGTTTTTTGTAGTTTTTTAAATACCAAATATCGAACAAAAAGATTTCTCTTGACATATAAAGGTGAACAATTCCGTTTAGCTGGTTTGTAAAAATTTAAGTAAAAAGCAACTCTAAATAAACTTATACTATGACCCTATTTTCTAAGATAATTGCCGGCGAAATACCATCCTATAAAATTATTGAAGATGCTAATTTCTTTGCCTTTTTAGATATTAATCCACTGGTAGAAGGTCATGTGTTGGTTGTTCCTAAAATACCAATCGATAAGTTTTTTGATTTACCTGATGAAATACTTGCAGGCTTGCTGGTTTTTGCAAAACCAATTGCAAAGGCCATTGAAAAAGCATTTAATTGTAATCGTTGTGCTATAAGCGTTGTAGGGCTTGAAGTGCCGCATGCACACCTGCATTTGATACCAATTAATACTGCCAATGATATGAATTTTGCTAATAAAAAATTAGTTTTAACGCCGGAGGCATTTATAATTATACAGCAAAAAATTATCGGTCAACTCTAACTATTTTTTTAAACGCTCGGGGTTTTTAGTTAAGAAGTCATCCCAACCATTAACTTTTTTACCCGAAGCCGGAAGAACAGTATTTTCCTGAAAATGATGACAAACAGCAACCGCCAAAGCATCCGATGCATCATGTGTTTGAGGCATGTCGGTAAAATTCAATAATCGCTGCAGCATTTTTAAAACCTGTTCTTTACTGGCATTTCCATTACCGGTAATAGATTGCTTTATTTTTTTGGGAGAATACTCGGTAACATCTAATCCATGCTGCATTGCAGCGGCAATAGCCACGCCCTGAGCACGCCCCAGTTTTAACATACTTTGTACATTCTTACCAAAAAAAGGGGCTTCAATTGCAAAAACATCGGGATTATATTTAATAATAAGTCCGCTGACAGTAGTATAAATTAATTGTAATTTTTTATAAGGGTCTTCAACTTTTCCTGGTCTTAAAGTCCCCATATCGATAATGGTAAAAACCGCGCCGGTAACTTTTATTATCCCGTATCCCATTGCCACTGTACCGGGATCAATTCCTAAAATAATTTTTGATTTCTTTTGCAAAGCCGTACTTTAATATTTGATGATGGGATTAATGGATATTTAAACTATACTTGTATCATAAAAAAAGCGTTCAGTAATAATAAAGTAAACAGTTGCCGCTGAAACAGTAAATGAAATAATATTATAAGTAATATGTTTAATTAAAACGCCTCAACAAAAGTAATGAAAACCTGCTCCTGCCAAAGGATAAAAACAAATAAGCGCACCACTTGAATAAAAATTTAAAAACCGGTATCAATTATTTTTTAGGCCCCCTCCTCTTCTTAATTTTATCCTGGAGTTTGTACCATCAAATAATAAATAAACCAAATATTGGATTGCAGTGGCATCAAATTAAAAATAGTTATACTAGTAGTAAATTATGGCTGGTATTTTTATTGATGTTTGTAAATTGGGGTATTGAAACCAGAAAATGGCAATTGCTCGTAAATCATGTACAGCACTTTAGTTTTTATAGAGCCTTTAAATCAGTTTTATCGGGCTGTAGTGTAACCATGCTAACTCCAAACAGGGTAGGGGAATATGGTGGCAGAGTGTTATATGTTGAGCCTGCAAATAGAATTAAGGCAATTTCCTTAACAGTTGTGGGCAGCATTAGTCAGCTGCTTGTTACAATGATAATGGGATGCATCGGATTGTTTATTTTAAGCTTTTTTTCGCATTATAATTTAACCATATCCACAGTTTTACCTCAATTTTGGGGAAGGATCATTCTATCATTAAGTGTTGGTTTAACAGCAATACTATTGCTATTTTATTTAAGGCTGGGATGGTTGGTTAGGATGGTGGAAAAAATACCTTCCCTGCAAAAGGTGGTAACGCACATCAGCGTGTTGGATGAGTTTAAAAACAGACAATTATTTCAGATTTTATCGCTGAGCTTTGTTCGTTACCTGGTTTTTGTTTTTCAATATGTGCTGTTGTTGCAGGTAATGGATGTAAATTTAGCAGGCTGGCTTTGTTTTTGGCTGATGACTATTTTTTATTTGGTAATGGCGGTTGCCCCTACAATTGGTTTTATAGAATTACCGGTTAGGGTAACGGCAAGCTGGACCATCTTAAAATTATTTACCGCAAACGAAATGGGTGTTGGTGCGGCGGCATTGGGTATTTGGATTATAAACCTGGTGGTGCCCGCAATTATTGGAAGTTTATTAATTTTAAGTATTAAAATAGTAAAAGAAAAATGAAAGGATTTATAAAAGCAATGTTGGTACTGGCGGTATTTTCGGCCTTTACAATACAAGGTCCGGGAGATGATTTTTGTGGGATAAAAAATACAACTTTTACTGCGGGTGAAATTATAACCATGAAGGTTTTTTACAATACACTTGGTGTGTATGTTGGTGCCGGTGAAGCTACTTTCACTACCTCGCTGGAAAGATTTAACGGTAAAAATACCTACCATTGTATTGGCGAAGGCAAAAGCTATTCCTTTTTTGATAAGTTTTTTAAAGTGCGCGACCGTTACGAAACCTATATTGATACCGCATCTATGCTGCCCATAAAATTTATTAGAAATGTAGATGAAGGCGGCCATAAAATTTATAACAACGTAACTTTTAACCAGGGAACCGGAACTGCTGTTAGTAATAATGGGGTATTTAAAACCAGTAAATGTATTCAGGATGTGGTAAGTTCCATGTATTATGCACGCAATATTAATTTTGAAAAATACAAGCCCGGTGATAAAATTCCTTTTGACATGTTTTTAGATGATGAGGTATATCACTTATACCTGCGGTACATGGGCAAGGAAAATGTTAAGACTCAATATGGGAAATTCAGGGCTATAAAATTTAAACCCCTGCTAATTAAGGGAACCATTTTTGAGGGAGGAGAAAAGTTAACCGCATGGATAAGCGATGATCCCAATCATATTATTTTAAGGGTGGAAAGCCCTATCAGTGTTGGCAATATTAAGGTAGATATGTATGGATATAAAAACCTGCGCTATCCTTTAACCTCCTTAATAAGTATAAAAGGATTGTAAATAATTTATTGGAATGCTTTGCAAAATCTATTGAAATTATTTTGCACCATAAAGTATTTGTAATGCTATTAAATAAATTTTAACGTGTTTAAATCTATCTTTAAAATTTAATATTTTCATGTTAATGCTACAACAGTAATTTTGAAAATAATGTAAAAAAAGTAGAAGATTTGCATAATTCCCGCTTACATTAATTTTCTGAAGGCTATGTAAGGAGTTCATTCAATTATACCAACCAAGCCTGCGTTACCGGGTATACATTTCCATTGAATACCTATCCTAAAAAACAATTGTATTTTACTTATTCAATTGTATCGATCTCACTTAATTTAAAAACATTTTTTACCCGGATACCTTTGTCTGTTTGTTGCAAAGTACAGCATTCGTTTATTGGGTCGTGCTCTAAAAATAAAACGTAATTATTTTTTTCTGCTTCTCTTAAAAATAATTTCTTTTCCAACAAGGTAGTCAATGGAAACATATCGTAACCCATTACATATGGTAAAGGTAAATGTGCGGTTGATGGCAAAAGATCTGCCATGTACACAATTGTTTTTCCTTTATAGTTTATTACCGGCAACATCATGCTTCCGGTATGCCCCTCCGCTACAATAAATGAAATATCCTTTGTAAATGGCGAACGATAAATAGGTGATTCATCTGTAGCACTTAATTTATTATGGCTAATAAATGACTGCTCATTTACTGGTAGATATTTTAATTGGCCACTTTCCTTAATGGGTAAAATATTTTCTTTTAAAAAACTTGCTTTTTCCCGCTCATTGGGTTTTGTTGCCCATTCCCAATGTGCTTCATTGCTCCAGTAAGTGGCATTTTTAAAGGCCGGTACAAATTCATCGCCGTTTTTAATAATACTGCCACCGCAATGATCAAAATGCAGGTGCGTTAAAAAAACATCTGTAATATCAGCTTCGGTAAAACCATATTTGGCCAATGACTTTGTAAGGCTATCATCACCATGCATATAATAATGACTAAAAAATTTTGCATCTTGTTTATCGCCCATGCCGGTATCAATTAAAATTAGTCGCTCTTCGGTTTCAATTAATAGGCAACGCAGTGCCCAGCTGCACATATTATTTTCATCCGCAGGGTTAAGTTTATTCCACATGGTTTTGGGTACTACGCCAAACATGGCGCCTCCGTCCAACTTAAAATATCCGGCATTGATGGCATACAATTTCATACTTATAAAAATTAAAAAGCTTAAATGAATTTAATAAAATACGTCAACTACATTTTTTCCAGTTTAAAATTACTATTTATCAGGATGCATAAGTCCCGCTTATTTTAAAATAAATGGATTAAATAAATAGTTTGCAAATTTTTTGTTAACTGGTATTTTTTTATCAACAAAAAACGAAACAAACGTAAGTAGGGAATTCACATGGCGATGGCCGGTTTTTTGTTTGATTTCGTAAATACATTTTATTTTTGAATTAACTGGCTGATCCAATAAAATAAAGGGATTTATTATGCCAACTTTACCCCTTCTTTTTTTAACTGTACGGCGGTAGCAAGCAACCATATAAAACCAATAATAAAAAATACTACCAGCGATAAAATAGAATGTCGTATCGTACTAATTCCTTCAATAAACCCAAAGGTAAACAAGCCAATAACGATGGCTAATTTTTCGGTAACATCATAAAAGCTAAAGAAGGAGGCCGTATCTTTTGTAGGGGGCATAAATTTGCTGTAAGTAGATCGGCTTAAAGATTGTATGCCACCCATTACCAGGCCAACTAAGGAGGCTATAATGTAAAAATGCATTTCGGTGGTAATAAAATATCCGGCAATACAAACTGCTATCCATAACAAAACCGTAAACAATAAAACATTTACATTACCATATTTTGCTGATAATTTAGACATGCCGATTGCCCCAACAATGGCCACCAACTGTATGATAACAGCAGTAATAATTAATTTTTGATCTGCTAATTTTAATTCTTTTATACCAAAGTCAATTGCAACCAGCATAACGGTTTGTACGCCCATGCTGTAAAAGAAAAACGCGGTTAAATATCTTTTTAAAACCGGCATTTGCTTTAGCTGATGCCAAACTATTTTTAATTCTTTAAAGCCATTGGTAAAAATATTTCTCTTTTCCTTTCTTTCGGCAATTGAATTTATGGGCAGGCTGTTAAAAGTAATTTGTGCAAATCCTACCCACCAGATACCAACCAATAAAAAAGTAATTTTTAAAGGAAGCGGATTATCGGGCATTAAGATTACAAGGCCAAATCCAATCATTTGCATCAATACGCTGCCAATATATCCATAGGTGTAACCTTTTGCACTAACCCTGTCCTGGTCTGCTTCTGAAGCAATTTCGGGCAGGTAAGAATTGTAAAACACCTGGCTGCCATAAAACCCAATACCCGCAAACATAAAACATAGCAGCCCGAGGGTAACATGACTTTTATCAAAAAAGTACATGAGTGAACAACTGGCAGCTCCCATGTAGCAAAAAAACTTCATAAAATTTTTCTTATTGCCCCGGTAATCGGCCATGGATGAAAGTACAGGCGAAAGTATTGCGATCACTAAAAAACCAAAGGCTAAAACATAATCCTTAAGCTCGGTATTTACAAAATGACGACCCAAAAAACTTATGCCATTCGGAAAATTTTTAAGGCCCGTCATGGCCGCATAATAAGCCGGAAAGAAGGTTGTTGTAATTACAAGATTATAAACTGAATTGGCCCAATCATACATGGCCCATCCCGTAATAACTTTTTTAGCTGCAGTCTGCATGGTTAATAATTAAACAATTCAATAACAATTACCGGAAGCAATTCAGTGCATTTACCCTACGATCACATTTAATATTGTTAAGTTAAGCACTTTTTTTATTTGATTTTGCGTCAATTTATACCACCGACAGCAGCATAAAGTTTTTAACCTAACCGTCTTTGTTGATTGGACTAAAATTTAGTACCGTTAGATTAAGGATTTGTGACTTCAATTATTTTACTAACCCTGCAGTCCTTCCTGCTGTACGATGCCTTTGTAAATAAGAAATAACATGGTAAGTCCCGCAATAATCCTATATACGCCCCACATGCGAAAACCATATTTTTTTAACAGGTCTATAAATGATTTAATGGCAAATAAAGCTACTCCAAATGCAATAATACTTCCAAACAACAACATGCTCAGGTTATGCGAAGCAAGTACTTCCGGATTTTTTTTATAGGTGGTCCAAAAGCTATAGACAGACGCGGCAAACATCGTTGGTACCGCAAGAAAGAAAGAGAACTCTGCTGCGGCGCTACGGGTTAATTTTTGGCTCATACCAGTAACGATAGTCGCAGCACTCCTGCTTAAGCCGGGAAACACAATGGATAAAACCTGACCGCATCCAATAATAAAGGCAGTTTTGTAGGTTATTTTTTCTTCAGAATCTATGGTAGCAGTTTTAAAAATAGTATCTACAAACAAAAGTAATATTCCACCAATAACCATAACCCAGGCTATAAAATGAAGGTCTCCCAAGGCTGCGTCTATATGTTTTTTTAAAAAAAATCCACCAATCAAAGCTGGTATAACCGCAATTACTAATTTTATATAGAAACTAATGTGTTTAAAATCGAAGAATTTTTTCCAGTATAAAACTACAACTGCTAAAATTGCTGCCAGTTGAATGATTACTTCAAACATCATTACAAAAGGCGTATCAGTAACATGCAATAGCGGATGTATAAATTTCATGTGCGCTGTAGAGGATATGGGTAAAAATTCTGTTAATCCTTCTACAATGGCAATGATGAGCGCTTGTAAATAATCCATAAATTATTATTTGATGTTTATAATTTAATTTGGTAAAAATTTAAATAAGTGTTCTGCTGTTTTTATACTGACTTTCTTTTACAAAAAATGCGATATAAAAACATCGCATCTTAAAAATATATTTAAATCCCGAAATCAATCCTATAAAAATGTCTTCTATAATATTGTATAGAAATTTTCTGAACATTTTTTTAATAAATAATTGTAATTGGCACATGTTGAAAACCTGATATAAATTTCGAAAAGCATTTTTAAATAATACCGTTCGGTATATTTTAAATACTTTTTGCGGCAGTAACGATTTTCGGCTTTTTCATAATGGCAAATATTTCAATAACAAAGGCGGTCATAATTAAAATGGGGGCCACTGTGATGCGGGTAAAACTATAAATTTCATTATCGTTAAATTTCATCGGATCTGCACTTTTGCCACCTGCCATAACAAAAAAACCAATGCCCATAATTATTAAGCCAACCAGCATAAGGATATAATTTTCTTTACCAAATAGGGGGGCAGGAATGATTTGCTTATTTTTTGTAATCATTTTTTATAATTTATAAGATGCAAATAAAAGAAATAATATTTAATAATGCGTTGCTACAAGGTTAATAAAGGTCATCCAGTTTCATTTTAAGGTATTTTATTACCGCCCGATAGCTACTTGCAAGCGTCATAAAAATACCTAACACTATAATAACTAAGAATAAAATGAGCATACTCTCATTATCGTGCAACAATTTAAAATCAGGCACAAAACTTTCCATTAATAATATAGTACCCCAAATGGCCCCAATGGCCAATAGCGACGCAATAAAACCATTGATAATAGCCCTTGTAGCAATTGGTTTTGCAATAAAACCCCTTGTTGCGCCAACCATCTGCATTGTTTTAATTAAAAATCGATTGCTGTACATGGCCAGCCGGATGGTATTATCGATAGAAAAAATAACTAAAATTGTCAATATAAATGCACCGATAAGAAAGATGATGGCACCCGTTTTTACATAGCCACTTATTTTACTTACTGTTTCCGTTGGAAATTGAAATTCCTTTATCACGCCGGGAAAAGTATTTTGTAAATTTTCGCTTAGCAGGTTCAGGCTGTCTTTTTCAACATGGTCAGCCTTAATATAAAAATCTATACTTTCCGGCAGTGGATTGTAATCTAAAAGCTTTTTCCAGGTGCTGTCATTGTCTTTATTCCATTCTGCCGCAGCCATTTCTTTGGTAATATGCTTTACATCGCGGGCGTATGGAATAGCGGTAATATAATCTTTAAGGCTATCGATCTTTTTTTTGCCCGCATCCGGAAATAAAAATGCATGAACCTGGATATTCTCTTTAAAATAATCTCCGCTCTTGCGCAGGTTAAGTGAAAACCAACCCACAATTCCAAATAAAAATAATACCAGGGCAACACCAATTATGGCATAAGCATAAGTGGGCTGACCGCGTTTACTGCTTGCTTTTCCAAATTGAGCCATAATTTTTATTGTTTAATGGTGAGTAGTTTTAATTTTTCTTTCCATTTTTGACAGGTGGGCAAAAATAAAGGATTTTACCTTCTTTACTGTACTTTTGCGCACTACAAAACAATTGCCTGTCAAATATATTTTTATTGTAGGATAATAGGTGGGCAGGCATGGGTTGAAATAACTTTTCTTTCACAAAAAATGATAGATATAGTGGATTTTAGAAAAGAGTTAGACTAACTTATTAAACCCCGAACCTTTTATTAAGGTAAAAATTGCAGTTTGTTTATTAGTGTCAGTAATAGGGTTGGTTTTAAATTAGCCTATCTTTTTCGATATAAAATACAAATTGAATTGTAGAATTATAAGGTATTGTAAATGGTACGATTACGGTAATACTAAATCTATTTAAAGATCATTTATGAAAGGATTGGTACCTTATTACCAAGGCTTTATAAAAGGATAAAAAGGTTTACAATTAAATAAAAAAGCCGGTATAAGTCAGAGCAGATTATAATAAAAGATATTCCCTTTTGGGTTTGAGATTGTACTAAAATTAAAAAATACGCCTGGTTTATTTTACTGAGGCAGTTTAAACAAAGCATAAATGGACTATAAATTTAACGAAATAGAGCAAAAGTGGCAAGCGAAATGGAAGGCGGATGCGGCATATAAAGTAAGCAACGATTCTTTAAAACCAAAATATTATGTATTGGACATGTTTCCGTACCCAAGTGGGGCCGGCTTGCATGTTGGCCATCCGCTGGGGTATATTGCGAGTGATATTTATAGTCGCTATAAAAGATTAAAAGGTTTCAATGTATTGCATCCAATGGGTTTTGATAGTTTTGGATTACCTGCCGAGCAATATGCCATCGAAACCGGGCAGCATCCCGCAGAAACCACCACTATTAATATTGCTACTTTTAAAGCCCAGCTTGATAAAATTGGCTTTTGCTACGATTGGAGCAGGGAAGTTAAAACCAGCGACCCTTCCTATTATCGCTGGACTCAATATATTTTTTTACAGATTTTTGATAGTTGGTTTAATCGCCTGACAGGCAAGGCTGAACGCATTGCCACGCTTATTGAAACGTTTTTGAAAGAAGGTAATAAAAGCCATGTTTGTCCGGGTGATAAAAACAGGTGTTTTACCGGGGAGGAGTGGGACAATTTTGATGCTAAAAAGCAACAGGAAATATTGATGGATTACCGCCTTACTTTTAGTGCATATGGTATAGTAAACTGGTGCGAGGCTCTGGGAACCGTGCTTGCAAATGATGAAGTTGTTAATGGGCTAAGCGAGCGCGGCGGGCATCCGGTGGTGAAGAAGAAAATGCGCCAATGGTATTTAAGAATCACCGAATATGCGGATAGATTATTAAGTGGTTTGGATACAGTGGATTTTAGTGATGCTATGAAGGAGATGCAAAAAAATTGGATCGGTAAAAGTCAGGGTGCAGAAATGGCTTTTACTATAGAAGGTTCAGCAGCTTTGGTAAATGTGTACACCACCAGACCTGATACTATTTTTGGGGTTGATTTTTTAGTCTTGGCACCGGAGCATGAGCTGGTAGGGCAAATAACAACTGCCGGTGAAAAGGAAGCCATTGCAACATACCTTACCTACGTGAAAAGCCGTAGCGAAAGGGAAAGATTAAGTGAGGTAAAACAAATTACCGGCTGTTTTACCGGGGCCTATGCTATTAATCCCTTTAACGGAAAGTTAATACCTATCTGGATTGCAGAGTACGTGTTGGCAGGTTATGGTACCGGGGCAATTATGGCGGTGCCTTGTGGCGACCAGCGCGATTTTGGATTTGCCAAACATTTTAATATCCCCATCACTAATATTATCGGGCATTTTTATAACGGGGAAGAAGCCAATGCAACCAAAGAAGCCACGCTTCAAAATTCAGGTTTTTTAGATGGACTTTTAATGAAGGATGCTATCGCAATTGCCATTGATAAAATTGAAGAATTAGGCATTGGCAAACGACAGGTAAATTATAGAATGAGGGATGCAGGGTTTAGTCGCCAAAGGTATTGGGGCGAGCCATTTCCCATTATTTGGACGGATGGAATTGCATTACCATTAGATGCTGCCGAATTACCATTGGTGCTTCCGCATGTAGATAAATATGCGCCGGGCCCGGAGGGTGAAGGTCCATTGGCTAATATTAGAGAATGGGCAGTTCTTAGCGAAAATCCTTCATCTAAAGAGGGCGGTGTAAAACGCGAAACCAGTACCATGCCCGGTTATGCAGGTAGTAGTTGGTATTTTCTCCGGTATATGGATCCCCATAATTTTGAATCTTTTTGCGATAGAAAAGCCAGTGACTACTGGGGACAGGTAGATATTTATATTGGCGGTACGGAGCATGCCGTTGGGCATTTGTTGTACAGCCGTATGTGGACAAAAATTTTATTTGATCTGGGCTATATCGGTCATGACGAACCTTTTAAAAAATTGGTTAACCAGGGTATGATACAGGGAAGCAGCAGGTTTGTATACAGGCTCGTTTGGAATATAATTAGTGCTGAAGATTTTGACCAGACTTTATTACCTCAATTATTGATTTCTAAATACGTTACAGAAAAAATTGGTTTAACAGATAAGGAAACAATTGATAAAGTTTTGTTAGTTGCAAAACATTTGCTTGCGGATACTTTTGAAGATAGAACAGACCTTTCTCTTTTGCAAATTGATCTCATAAAATCGCATGTTGATGTAAATTTTGTTGATGGGCTTGAACTGGATATCAAGCAATTTCAACAATGGCGAAATGGTGAATATGCTAATGCGATATTTTACAAAGAGCCTGATGGATCATTTATTTGCGATAGCGAAGTTGAAAAAATGTCCAAATCAAAATACAATACCGTTAACCCCGATATTTTAGTGGATAGATATGGTGCAGATACCTTTCGTATGTACGAAATGTTTTTAGGTCCGGTAGAGCAAAGCAAACCCTGGGATACTAAGGGTATTGAAGGGGTACATCGCTTTTTACGCAAATTGTGGCGTTTGTTTTATGATGAAGCAAAAGGTCCCGTTTGGACAGCGGATAAAGCTACCGATGCAGAACAAAAAATAATGCACCGTACCATAAAAAAAATTGAAGAAGATACAGAGCGTTTTAGCTTTAACACCGCCGTAAGTACGTTTATGATTTGTGTTAATGAATTGGCGGACATTAAATGTCATAAAAAAGAAGTCCTTGAAAAGGTATTGATCTTACTTACTCCTTACGCTCCGCATATAGCAGCCGAATTGTGGAATAATTTAGGCAACACACAATCCGTTTTAGACGCTGAATACCCAATATTTGAGGGTAAATATTTGGTAGAATTAGCCAAGGAATATCCTATTTCTATAAATGGTAAAGTAAGGGCAAATATTATCATGGCACTCGATTTGAACCAAGCAGAAGTTGAAAAGAGAATTCTGCAAAATGAAATTATACAGAAATGGTTGGATGGGAAGGCTCCCAAAAAGATTATTTATGTAAAAAACAAAATGATAAATGTAGTGGTGTAATATTTTCAAATTATGCTATCAATGATTTAACAAAATACATTTTAAAACATTGGGTTTTTATAAAAATGGAATTTATAGTGTGTTTATTACGAATGATGATGTATAAATACAAAATTTAATGAAAACAAGCATTTTTTAAAATTCGCTGTGTAATTAGAAATTTGAACAAAGAAACTTGTTTCAGTGTTTATAAAGTAAATATTTTGTTATGGCAAAAGCAACCTTTGAACTCATTGATGCACTTCGGTTAACTGCAAATAATTTAAAAAATGGAGCCTACCATTCCTGGGGACATCACGGTGCCTGCAATTGTGGAAATTTAGTACAATCTGTAACAAAATTTACAAAGGAAGAGATTTTAGAATATGCTCATACAGGAACTGGAGAATGGACAGAGTTGGCGCAGGAATATTGTCCTACAACAAGTGCCCCGCTTGCATTGGTTTTTTCCAAGCTGGAAGCGGTAGGTCTAACTTCAACTGATATACATAATATTGAATATTTATCTGATAAAAAAATACTGGATAAATTGCCCAATGGCTTTCGTTGGTTAAAATATAATAACAGGGCCGATGCTATAGCCTATTTTGAAACCTTCGCAGAAGTATTGGAAGAGGAGTTGCTACAAACTATAAACATAAATATGGACCAGTTTTCTTCTGGTCTTAAGTTTAATGAGAAAATGCATACGCTTGCTCTTGTAAATTAAAATCTTTAACATAAAACTATCGTTATTATTAATATAACTGAACTCATTCTGTAAGTTTTGGTATTTAATCTTTTCCTGTATTACTAATTTTCATTTATTTCAAATATTTCTGTTTTTCGTCTTTATTAAGGTTGATATCAAACTTCATTTGAGTTTAAAAGATAGCAGTACCTTCATCTTATGAATAGTTTACTTAAAAATGTACTTCAAAAAAACCGCCTTAATTTTCACAAAGTGGTAGATTTTAATCCGGCAAAAGATAAATTATTTTCTTTTGATTTTACTTCCTCAAATTTAGAATTGCGTGCAGGAGATATTGCAGATACAGCTGTATTCTCTAAATATGTTAATTACAAATTACAAAGCACAGAAAGTAAATACGGAATCGGTGGTTATGGGGAGGATAGGGTCTTATACAAAAGAAGTGAACTTTTTGATTCTGCAGCACCTAAATTATTAGCTCTTTCGCAACAAATAGATCAACCTGAGGCGCGAACCATTCATTTAGGCATTGATATTTGGGGTCCGGCGGGTACAAAAATTTATATTCCAATGGGGGGCACGGTACACAGCTTTGCTTTTAACGATAATTTTGGTGATTACGGGGCTACTATTATTCTTCAGCATCAGTTGGAAACAATTACATTCTATACTTTATACGGGCATTTGAGCAGGGCAGATATTGCAAATATGCAGGAAGGTAAATTTCTTAACAGAGGAGAATTACTTGCCCATTTTGGAGAATCAGTTGATAATGGCAATTGGCCGCCCCACCTCCATTTTCAAATTATAGAAGATTTAAGAATTAAAAGAGGCGATTATCCGGGCGTATGTACAAAATCAGAAAGTAAAATGTACCTTGACAATTGTCCTGACCCGGATTTTATTTTAAATATGTTACAATATGTCTAAAATGACAGTCGATAAGTTGAAATGAAAAATAGGTAGTTTTTAATTTTTATTTTAAACCTATTTCTATAGTGAATCCATTTAAATAAATTATATTATTATTATATTTGTAACTAAGATTTTTAGGTAAATTTCGAAAAATAATAACCATAAATATTTATATTGTTGCTATTTTTCTTATTTAAAATGTTTAACAATTAAACTGAAATAGCATTAATCACGCAACTTTTTTCTCTAATAATTGTCTTCTTATAAAACCCAAAAGCAGCAAAGTAGTAACTTTGATTAGCAAAATTTTAAAGCATGGAAATAAAAGCCGGCCATCTGTTAAGCAAAATAAATAGTCCAGCAGATTTAAAGAAGCTAAGCAAGGAACAATTGCACCTGGTTTCTGATGAATTAAGGCAATATATAATTGATGTTGTAAGTGTGCACGGCGGCCACTTTGCAGCTAGTTTAGGTGTAGTTGAATTAAGTGTTGCCCTCCATTATGTTTTTAATACGCCTTACGACCAATTGGTTTGGGATGTAGGTCATCAGGCTTATGGTCATAAAATTTTAACCGGTAGGCGCGATCAGTTTCCAACAAATAGAAAGTACCATGGCCTAAGTGGTTTTCCAAATAGAAGCGAAAGTGAATACGATACTTTTGGCGTTGGACATAGTTCTACATCCATCAGTGCTGCATTAGGTATGGCAATGGCCAGTCACTATAAAGGCGAAAAAGACCGGCAGCATATTGCAGTAATTGGTGATGGCGCAATGACGGCGGGTATTTCTTTTGAAGCAATGAATCATGCGGGTGCTGCCAATAGTAATGTGCTTATTATTTTAAATGATAATAATATGAGTATTGACCCCAATGTGGGCGCACTCAAAGAATATCTAACAGATATAACCACTTCTCCAACCTACAATAAGGTTAAGGACGATGTATGGAATTTGTTGGGTAAACTACCGGTTGGAAAAACCTTTTCCCGCTCCATGGCGCAAAAATTAACCGACGGGTTAAAAGGTATCGTAAGCAGTAGTGCCAATTTATTTGAAGCACTAAATCTTCGCTACTTCGGGCCAATAGACGGGCATAATATAACCAAGCTGGTAGATACCTTAGCCGATCTTAAAAATATACCCGGTCCAAAAATTCTTCATATAAAAACCATTAAAGGTAAGGGATACGAGCTGGCAGAAAAAGACCAAACAAAATGGCACGCACCGGGATTATTTGATAAGCTTACCGGGGAAATTCATAAAAAATTATTTGATATTGTTCAGCCAATTAAATACCAGGATGTATTTGGATACACCATTATAGAATTGGCCGAAATGAATAGTAAGATAATGGGTGTTACTCCGGCAATGCCCAGTGGTT
>JAYTHI010000246.1:0-3659 GCA_043732685.1 Ferruginibacter sp.
CGCACAACCGCCTGCTTTACAAATTGAAATGAAAATGTAGCACCAGCAAGGAGCAGAGGAGAAAAAAATATTATTTGACTTGTTTGTCGGACAACAATAATAATTATTTACAATTATTACTTAATTGTCACTAAATTCAACCGCCTTGTAATTGAATTTGATTTCGAAAAGTACAAAAAAACTGGTTTTTACGCTATTGCAAATTTGAAGTTTAAACAATTTTAAAAATAACCATTTCCGATTTTTTTTTGCTCCCGTCCAACCTTTCATATATTTTAATACATTGTTTATAGGCAGTAAATACTTGCTGAAATACTGGCACAGCATATACAACATATAAATCCCGGTTTTTATCTTTATTAAAATTTAATATATTTTCTACAACATCTTCCATTGTTTTGAGCCCAAATGGGTTAAAAAGATAAATTAAATTAGTCCATTTGGGTATTACATATTTTGAAGCGTCTTTTTGAAACAAGTTGAAGATTGTTGCAGATCCATTTTTTTGCATTTGATTGCAGTTTGCCCTGGCTTTTTCTATTGTAAATTCATCCAGGTCAATATCTGTAACCTCTTTAAAATTTAACAACATGCCGTAATTCAATGCTCTTCCAAAACCACATCCAATATCAAGTAAACATATTTCATCGTATTTCAATCCCGTGAAAGCAAATGCCATCTTTAATTCGTAATATGGAGATTCCTGGTTAATATTGGAATCTGGATTTAAGGATTTTTTATTGAGTGTTTCACTTGTAATTGCGCATACACTATAATCAACTGACAGTTTTTTAAACTTATATTTAAAAAATTGTTCCGTGATCTTTAATTTCACAAAATAGTAAAAACCATGTTGTCTAATTTCTTCTTTAAATTTTTTATACATTTTGTAGCGTATTGGAGCCTGTTTATAACTATTGCTTAAAGATTAATATTAGCCCACTAGCGTCCTAATATAATTATAACATTATCAATTGGTTATGATTAAGTTCTTTGACATCTTGTAGAGAAGGGCCCTCAAACAGTTGATTAACGGGGGTTTTGTTTAATAATGTTATGCTCAAAATTTGTAGTATTTCGTAATTTGAATGTTTTAATTTAAGTTGTTCTTTCATAATTGCTACTGTGACATATGCAATTATGGCAGTATAAATTTGAATTTTAACCGCATTTTCCGAGTAGCCCCAAAATGATTTTACTTTTAGATGTTGCTTTATCCATTTAAAGAAAAGTTCTATTTTCCATCTGTATTTGTAAAGTAATGCTACTTCCAATGCCGTTATTTCGAAGTTGTTAGTTACAAAATTAAAAGTCTGTTTTGTTTCTTCATCCCAGTACTTTATTCCCCTAAGATTTTCCGGATAATCCTTGGAGGCATAATGATTGTTAAGCTTTACGGTCTGGTCACATTTAACCCCCTTTGCACCTTCCTTATTTGCTGAATAGAGCCTTCTGTAATTACTGTTTGATTTTAGCCGGGTGACAAAGTATCCATCTTGCTGATGAATATTATTGAGTCTTCCAAAGTCAAGGTATCCGCGGTCCAATACATAAAAACTTCCGGGCTCAATATTAACTTCATCCAGAAAATTCACATCATGTACCGAACCATCCGTTATTTGTATGAAGTGCGGTATACCTGTACGTATATCAAGCTGAGTATGTAATTTGACAGCAGCTTTATATTTCCGAAATTTTGCCCACCAGAAGACGCTCAAACATAAATCAACGGTCGACGAGTCGATTGCATACACATTACCTTTTACCGATAGGTCAATACAATTAGGGAGGCATATCTTACGAGCTTTTGCAATAAGAAAATATGCATATTCAGAAAAAATCTGCCAGTCCCTATTTTCATTAGCATAGGCAAGATTGGATTTAGAAATACCAGTTCCAAAACCCAAGTGATACCATTTACTTTTTTGAGTATTTAGACAAGTTAGGAGATCGCTTAAGCTTTCCCGATTGGCAAGTTGACCAAATAAAAGGCACATCAATTGATTCCAACAACTAAAATGTTTAACCTTATGATCACCCTCATATTTTTTAACGCATGCAAGAAAATCATTAGGATCAATAATAGAACTAACCTGTGCGAAAATATATTTGCCTTTATTCATTCCAGCAAACTATGTCAGTTTGGCAAATTTGTAAAACCTAAATTTTGATGAAATCGTTTGAAATCATAAAGTGCCTGAAACCCTTGTCTGCTGTGTCTTTCAAAGAACTTAATTATTTAACGTTAGGACGCTAGTGATATTAGCCAATAACTTAATTGCAATTAATACAACGCCAGTAATTTTTTCTTATTGCCGATTTTAAAATTAGAGTAAATTTAATAAAAAAAATTTATAAGAACTTTACCGTTACAAACAATTGAACAACAATACTTTATTAAGCATATGCTTGGCATACCCCCACTAAAAAAGCCCGCTATAAAAGCGAGCTTTCCTGGTGACCCTGTCAGGATTCAAACCTGAAACCTTCTCATCCGTAGAAAAATAAAATACTTAATCAGCCTCAATTCAGCTTAACTCAATTTAACTTATAAAATTGATGTTCAATAAGTTGCATGATTTTTGCTTATAACAGTTAATCGTTTCTAACAGTAATTAATAAGTGTCTGTTTGAAAATTGTTTGAAAATTTTTGTGCGTAAGATATTGTGTAAATGAAAAAAAATTATCAACTATGACTCCAACTATTACCCGTTTCCTTGATACCAGAAGGGTCAAAAAAACAAAAATCTACCCTGTCAAATTTAGATTAACATTCGAAAGAGCAAGTAAAGAATACCAGACCATTTATAATTTATCGAAAGAAGAATTTGATAAATTAAACGCTTCCCGGATTAGCGCTGACCTTCAATTAATCAAAAATCAAGTGAAAGAAATTGAAAGGGATGCTGCAATAATTACAAAGAACTTACTAATATTTACTTTTAGTGAATTTGAAAACAAATTTATATCGGGCAATAAGTTTTTTCTTCAACGTAAAAGGAAAAACGAAACTGTTGCATTTCCTTCTATTGACTTTGACTACACTTCATTTTTAAAGAAATGCCCTATCCTTAAAATGAATTTTTCTGTGCCTGGTACAATAGGATTTGCTTATTTAAACAATATAAAAAGACTGATACGTGAAGGACGTATAGGATCGGTAGTTACCTACCATGGGAGTTATGTTTCTCTAAGTAAATTCAGGGGCAATGTGCGTTTCATTGATATAAATGTATCATTCCTTACTCAATATGAAAACTGGCTATTGGAAAAGAATTTATCTAAGACAACAGTAAATATGTACCTCTTACCCCTTCGGACGTTATTCAATGAGGCTATAGAAGATGGCATTGTTAAAAAGGAACTCTACCCTTTCGGAAGACGTAAATACCAGATACCTAATTCAAAAAATGTTAAGAGATCATTAACACTTGATGACGTTCAAAAAATCTATTACTTTGAATGCAACCCTTTGAATATTGGAGAACAAAAAGCAAAAGACTTTTGGCTATTTAGCTATTTCGCAAATGGCATGAATCCAAAAGACATTGCACGATTGAAATACAAAAACATTGCTGATGGTTACATCCATTTTGAACGTTCCAAGACAGAAAGATCCATGCGAAGTGACCCCAAAATTATTACTGTCTTTATCACA
>JAYTHI010000247.1:0-3642 GCA_043732685.1 Ferruginibacter sp.
ATAGCAATAAATTACAGCTTAAGTAATATTTATATTTGTATTAAGAATATAAATAAATTACCAATTTTTAGTAAGATTAAATTTACAACATGAAAAGATCTGTTCTCTTTTTTAAGTTTGCTATTTTAGGATGCCTTTTTTTAAATAGCTGCAGTTCATCAACAGGTACAAAAATTGAACCTACAAGCTATAATAAAAATAATTTACCTGCGCCATTTGCCAGTAAGTCGGTAAAAAATTTCAGCAAGGTTTTACCATGGCCTGCCGGTAAAATGCCCATTGCTCCGGCTGGGTTTACTGTCTCTAAATTTGCTGATGGCCTGGTTAATCCCAGGTGGATATATGAAACAAGTAATGGAGATGTATTTATTGCAGAATCCAATACCATACTATCAGGCATCTTAAAATTCGGGGCTAAAATTTCAAGAAAAATCAGTACGCAACATTTAGGAGAAAGTAAAAACCGCATAACCCTTTTTAGAAATTTCAATGGTTCAGGTCAACCCCAAAAGCGATTTACATTTGCCCTGAATTTAAACCAGCCATTAGGCATGTTACAACTGAAAAATCATTTTTATATAGCCAATACGGATGGATTGTATCAATTTGATTATATCCCTGGTGATACCATTTTAAAGGGTGCGGGTAAAAAAATTGTAGACCTGCCGGCAGGTGGTTACAATAACCATTGGACAAGAAATATTATTGCCAATAAAAGCGGCACTAAAATTTATATCACCGTAGGGTCTGGTAGTAATTCAGGCGAACATGGTATGGAAAATGAAAAACGCAGGGCTAATATTTTAGAAGTAAATGAGGATGGAAGTGGTGAACATATTTTTGCAAGTGGCCTGCGTAACCCTGTAGGTATGGGCTGGGCACCCGGAACAAATACGCTGTTTACAGCAGTTAATGAAAGAGATGAGCTTGGTAACGACTTAGTGCCTGATTATTTCACCAGTGTGCAGGAGGGTGGATTTTATGGATGGCCATATAGCTATTTCGGACAACACGCCGACCCAAGAATGAAAGAAGATCCCCATCCTGATATGGTGGCAAAAGCCATTATCCCTGATGTATCATTAGGGGCGCATACTGCCTCGCTCGGACTGGCATTTTATGACAAAAGCGCCTTTCCGGTAAAATATCATAATGGTGCATTTATCGGTCAGCATGGATCCTGGAACCGGCAGCAACTTGCCGGTTATAAAGTAATGTTCCTTCCCTTTGCTAACGGAAGGCCATCAGGACCACCGCAAGATTTTTTAACGGGATTTATTGTTGATCCGCTTAAAGATGAAGTTTATGGCAGACCGGTTGGTGTTGCCGTATTACAGGATGGATCATTATTGGTAGCCGATGATGTAAGTAATATTATATGGCGGGTAAAAGCTAATTAAAAATAATAGTCTGGATTTAATTTGAAAGCTATCATTCTAAATTTATACAACGGCAAATTTGGTATGGAAGCAGTCTGTGCTTCTGCAATAAAAAAAATAATATTTTTATAGGATTAGGTGGATCATTCGAAAACCTGCTATTTTAAGCTGTTTTTTACCATTTTAAATGTAGCGCTTTAAAAAACATAACTGTCATTAAGGAACCTTGGTTAACATACAAAAACGCGACTATTTCTTAAGCGTTATAATTTATAAGTAGCATTTTTAAAATTCACCACCAGTTTTTGGCTGCATACCCTTCGCCTCCACAGCCGGCGGGCTGCTTAACTGCAACGCCGCCCATTGGCTTCTTGCAAAAAAATAAGCTCCGCATTTTTTATTGAATCCCGCCCATGGCTGACCGAACCCAATGAGGCGGCTTATGCAATTACTGGTATTTTTAAAGACATTCTGCGAAGGGCATCATTTAGTGAAATGGTATAATTTGCTTTGAAAAAATGTAAAAAACAAGCACAAATAAGTAGGCGAATCAAAACGCTTGAAGTACATTTTTATATTAACCAAAATTTATACAGCTTAGGCTATACTGCTTATGCCAATTATCTACATAATCCAATTTTTTTAAATAGCGTTAAAAATCAAATGGTTACCAACCTTTATAAAATCATAAATAATAGTACTAAAATAAATTACAACTTTAATAAATTCAACAACCTCGACCCCATATTTTATTTGTTGCAGACAACTAAAAAAGGAATAAATTTACATAATCGGTATAACTTAATTGAGCAATAATTTTTTTACATTTTTAATCCTTTAATTTATCCTACTTTAATTTTAACTGCTAACATTCAATCTGCAATTGGAATTTTTATTTTAAAATTTATTTATTTTCAAACCATTTTTCTACTAGTCATTTTTTCGGATTGGCCGTAAATATAAATTTTGTCCCGTACAATGTATCCTAAAATTATTGGTATGTCTACAAGACCAGGTCTTCAGAAGAATCTTTTTACATTTTTAAACAATGATGGTGAAATAGTTTCACTGCTACAAGAGATATTGTGGGAGAAACATCCCATGGGTCCTGTAAAAAATTGGCCTTCCAACTTTAAAACGACCCTGGGAATAATAATTAACTCCGCCTTTCCGATGTTTGTTTTTTGGGGTAAGGAATTTCATTGTTTCTACAATGAAGCATACCGGCCTGTTTTGGGTACCAATAGCAAACATCCGGCAATTGGAAAACCTGCTATAGAAGTTTGGCCGGAGATATGGGATAAAATATTTCCACTTATCAGCAATATATTTAACGGGGGTAAATCCAGTTTGCAACAAAATCAATTAATACCAATTTTTCGAAACGGGCAAATTGAAGAAGCTTATTGGACATATAGTTATAGTCCTATTAATAATGATGCAGGCGAAGTAGAGGGTGTATTTGTTGCCTGTACTGAAACCACAGATAAAGAAAAGTTAATAAAAACTTTGAGGGATAACAGGGATGAATTAGCTTTTGCCATTAACGCTGCAGATTTAGGCACCTGGGAGGTTAATCCCATGCAGAACAAGTTGACAGTTAATAAGCGAATGAAAAGTTGGTTTGGTTTGGATGAAGATAGTGATGTAGACTTACAGCTTGCTATGGACATTATTGATATAAAGGATAGAGAAAGAGTTGCCTCGATGATTACTAAAACCCTGGATTATAATAATGGCGGTGGATTTGAAACAGATTATAAAATTATTAATCCAATTAGCAAAGAAGCCCGTACTGTGCGTTCAAAAGGCAGAGCATTTTTTAATGAAAAAAAAGAGGCGTATAGCTTTAGCGGCGTATTAATGGATATTACCAGAGAAATGCAGAGCAGGGAAGCCTTAATAGAAAGTGAAAATAATTTTAGAAAATTAGTAGAACAGGCCCCGGTTGCAATTTGTGTGTTAAAGGGAGCCGATTTAATAGTAAATATTGCCAATAAACGGCAGTTATTATTATGGGATAAAACATTTGAAGAGGTTGTTAACAGATCTGTTTTTGTTGGGGTACCTGCAGCAAAAAATCAAGGGTTTGAAAAGTTAATCTATAATGTTATAAATACAGGCGTTCCATACCATGCAAATGAAATTCCGGTTGTTTTACCTTTAAATGGAAAGGATAAATTAAGGTATCTTAACCTTGTTTATGAACCATTTAGAAATAACCAGGGAATCATAGAAGGTGTAATGAGTTTAGCTATTGATG
>JAYTHI010000248.1:0-3607 GCA_043732685.1 Ferruginibacter sp.
CAAATGGTAAAGAAGGTAAAAGTGGTTTATCCTTATTGTTGCAGTATCCATCCATGGCCTGGGCATTTTGGTTGGTATTAATACTGGTAGGCCTGTATATTTTTTTTGGCGCAAAACGGCGGCAGCGAATTGTACCCGCCATTGTAGCAAATTTAAATACTACGATTGCTTTTACAGAAACAATTGGTAACCTTTACCTTCAAAAAAAAGATAATCGGAATATTGCTGATAAAATGATTCTATATTTTTACGAGCACCTGCGTAAACAATATTTTTTAAATACAAGCCAGTTAAATGAAGACTTAATTATTATGCTCAGTAAAAAATCTAATGTAGGCATTGATGTAACAAGATCTTTGTTTAATTTGATAGAACAGGTACAGCAGCAAGGGCAAATAAGTGACGAACAACTGTTAATACTAAACAACAAAATTGATAATTTTTACTTAAATAAAAAATAATGGAAGAAGAAGTTTTTGAGCAACGCACCGATCTTTCAGGCCTTAACCAGCATATGTTTGCTATCCGTAACGAAATAGGAAAAGTTATAATAGGCCAACATAAAATGCTTGATCTGTTAATGATCGGGTTACTGTGCGACGGGCATATTTTAATAGAAGGCGTTCCCGGGGTAGCAAAAACATTAACTGCTAAATTAATTGCAAAAATAATTGATGTTGATTTTTCGAGGATTCAATTTACGCCCGACCTTATGCCAAGTGATGTTGTTGGTACTTCTGTATTTAACCCAAAAGAAGGTGATTTTTATTTTAAGCCCGGACCGGTATTCAGTAATATTATTTTAATAGACGAAATTAACAGGGCGCCTGCAAAAACACAGGCAGCTTTGTTTGAAGTAATGGAAGAGCGACAAGTAACCGTAGATGGTGTTACACACGAAATGCGTTTTCCGTTTATTATTTTGGCAACACAAAATCCAATAGAGCAAGAGGGAACTTACCGCTTGCCGGAGGCTCAGTTAGATCGCTTTATCTTTAAGATCGATGTGCAATACCCATCCTTGCAGGAAGAAATTGGGATATTAAATAGCCAGCATGGTAACACACAAGCCATGTTGCTGGATCAGGTAAATAAAATATTTTCTGTCAGCGATATTTTAAAGTATCGAAATCTAATACAGGGAATAGTTGTGGAGCCTAAATTGATAGATTTTATTGCGCGCATTGTTATTGAAACCCGCAACAATCCTGCCTTGTACCTTGGTGCATCACCCCGTGCTTCATTGGCAATTTTAAAAACAGCAAAAGCAGTTGCAGCAATAAAGGGAAGAGATTTTGTTACTCCGGAAGATATTATAGAAATGGCAGCTCCGGTATTGCGTCACCGCATAATTCTTACGCCCGAAAAGGAAATGGAAGGAATTTCGCCGGATGAATTGATTGAAAATTTATTGAAAGGGATTGAAGTACCACGTTAAATTTATTCTGCACATAAATTTTTTGGTAGTAGTGGCTAAAATTGGATATTAATATCTTTTAAATGTTGTAAGGTTTTAAAAGTAGTAACAATACAAACTTCAATTTTAAAAGATGATTCAAAGCAGTTCTGTTTTGTAAAACAACATATTTTTATTAATTATGGACATCAAAAAATATATAGAAGATCTTTATTTAAGTACAAGAATTTATGTTGTTTTGTGTATTTGTATTTTAATCTTCTTAGTAAGCTTTTTTTATCCGCCAATTTCGCTGTTGCCAAAAATAGGGGTGTCTATTTTGATATTGCTTGTACTGTTTGATTACTTATTTCTATTTTTTATCTGTAAAATGCCTGTTGTTAAAAGATTAATGGCAGAAAGATTTAGTAACGGAGATGTAAATAAAGTAACCTTAGAAATTTTTAATACTGCGCCTTTTGATATTTTTCTGGAAATTATTGACGAGTTGCCTTTACAGTTTCAAAAAAGAGATTGGGTTCTTTTTCAACATTTAAAACCAAATCAGCAAAAAAAAATAGGGTACACAGTGCAACCAACGGAACGTGGTGAATATCATTTTGGAAATATCAATGTATATGTAAAATCAAAACTTGGTTTATTGCTTCGCAGAAATAATATGGAAGCTTCCGAAACAATACCGGTATATCCATCTTTTATGCAAATGCGTAAATACGAGTTGCTTTCCAAAACCACTATTCAAACAGAAAATGGTAATAAGCGGATGCGTAAGATGGGCCACAGTATGGAGTTTGATCAAATTAAAGAGTATGTTAGGGGAGATGATATACGCACTATTAACTGGAAAGCAACTGCCCGTAAATCTTCCCTGATGGTTAATAATTATACAGATGAAAACAGCCAGCAGGTGTATTGCTTAATAGATAAAGGACGCCTGATGAAAATGCCTTTTGGCAATTTAAGTCTGCTGGATTATGCCATTAACAGTTGCCTAATATTAAGTAATGTTTGCCTGCAGAAGCAGGATAAAATTGGTTTAATAACCTTTGATAATAAATTGGGTACTGTACTTGCAGCTGATAAAAAGCCAATTCAACGCGCAAATATTTTACAACTTTTATATAACCAGGATACGGCTTTTTTAGAAAGTGATTATGAAATGTTGTATCTGCAGATTAGAAGCAGGATAAAACAACGAAGTTTACTTATTTTATTTGCCAACTTCGAATCTTTATCAGGTTTAAAAAGGCAATTACCGTATTTACGTTCCATTGCCAAGCACCATTTATTGGTAATTGTATTTTTTGAGAATACCGAATTAAAACAATTATCAACCATCAAAGCAACCAATATCCCTGAAGTATACCTTAAAACGATTGCCGAAAAATTTGCCTTCGAAAAGCCACTGATTGTTAAAGAACTTTCCAAACATGGTATTTTATCGATACTTACTTCTCCCGAAAAACTTACGGTAAATACAATCAATAAATATGTAGAATTAAAAGCAAGGCAAGCTATTTAGTCCTTAATATCTTTTGATACAATGGTTCCTTTTTATTAAGGTGCGGTTAATATTTTCGGGGTACTAATTTTAAAAAAATCTCCTGCTGATTGGTATTAATTTTTTAAAAGAAATATTTAAGCAGTTGCAATCTTACCTTCGCCAAAAACAATTGGCGCGCAAAGAGACATACCGATCAAAACAGCTTGGCAAATTAGATGGAAACAAGGAACTTGTACATCAGGAAAGAAGGGAACGAATACCCATTGATCCCGAAAAGCAATTGCCTTACGTACTGGGTAAAATGATACTGTTGGATAAGCCCCTGCACTGGACATCTTTTGACGTAGTTAGAAAACTAAGGGGAATCTTGCAGATTAAAAAAATTGGACATGCAGGCACTTTAGATCCTTTAGCTACCGGTTTATTAATAGTGTGTACAGGAAAATTTACTAAAAAAATTAATGAGTACATGGCCAGGGAAAAAGAATATACCGGCCAAATTACGCTTGGCGCAGTAACCCCTTCTTTTGATTTGGAGACGGAACCCGAACAATTTAAAACGTATGAGGGGGTAACTGAACTGGCAATTAAGCGGGCTACCGCTCAATTTATTGGTGAAATTGAACAATTGCCGCCAATTTATTCAGCTCTAAAAAAAGATGGCGTAGCCTTATATACGCTTGCAA
>JAYTHI010000249.1:0-3592 GCA_043732685.1 Ferruginibacter sp.
AAATGGAAAGGATAAATTAAGGTATCTTAACCTTGTTTATGAACCATTTAGAAATAACCAGGGAATCATAGAAGGTGTAATGAGTTTAGCTATTGATGTAAGCGACCAGGTTTTTGCACGCCTCACTATTGAAGAAGCTGAAGAACGGGTAAGGCTCGCAACTGATGCTGCTAATTTAGGCACTTTCGATATAAATTTACTAACAGGTCATGTTATAAATACAGACAGGGTTATTGCACTATTTGGATTTGAACACCAGGTTTCCAGAGCTGAATTTCAAAAAGTGATTCATCCGGATGATCAGGTTATTTTACAAACCGCACATGCCAGCTCCTTAATTACCGGTAAACTTTTTTATGAAGCCAGGGTAGTATGGAAAGATAAATCTATACACTGGATTCGTACAGAAGGAAAAGTATATTATAAGGATAATAAATTACCCTTTCGTTTATTGGGTACAGTATTAGATATTACCGAACAAAAAAATACAGCAAACGACTTAATTAAAATAAATCAACGGTTGGCTATTGCATTAGAAGTTGGACAATTTGGAAGTTTCGAATTGGATGTTGCTACGGGTAAAGTAAGCGGCAGCGACCAATTCAAGGTAAATTACGGATTATCAAAAAACGCAACCCTAAACTATAAGAATATACTAAAGTTAATTATTGCGCCCCATCTTGAACAGGTTAAAGCCGCCATCGAATTTACAATAGAAAACAGAACAGTAATAAATGTGGAGTACCAAATAAAATGGAAGGACAACACCTTTCACTGGATTAAAACATCTGCAAAAGCATTGTATAATCAGCATTTAAAAATGGTAACATTTATAGGAGTAACGGCCGATATAACAGAACAAAAAAAACAACAGCAACAAAAAGATGATTTTATTGGTTTTGCCAGCCATGAACTCAAAACTCCCGTTACCACCATTAAAGCCTACAGCCAATTGGTAGGGGAAATGTTGTTACAAAAAGGTAATCTAATTGAAGCCGGAATGGTTGATAAAATTGGCATACAGGTTAAAAGATTAATAATTTTAATTGCTGATCTGTTAGATGTTACAAAAATAAATTCCGGTAAACTTCCCATAACAAAAACATTTTTCAATTTTAACCAACTTATTAAAGCAGTGGTTGAAGACATGCAAAATACCTCTCCAAAATTTAATATAATGATGGATCTGACAGAAACCGGCAACGTATTTTCTGATAAAGAAAGGCTTGTACAGGTAACTAATAATTTAATTGGCAATGCCATTAAATATTCACCTGACAATACCAAAATAATTATACATACCTATGTTAAAAACAAAGAGATAGTTGTATGTGTGCAAGATTTTGGTGTTGGTATTGAAAAGGAGTATCAGGATAAATTATTTGATCAGTTTTATAGGGTAAGCGGAAATATTCAGGATACTTTTCCTGGTTTAGGATTAGGGTTATATATTTCTTCTGAAATAATAAAACAACTTGGAGGCAGAATTTGGGTAACAAGTAATTTAGGGGAGGGAGCCAATTTCTATTTTACCATACCTAATAATACCTTGGCTGAATAATAGGTTCATAAGGTTGTAGGCTAAAGTAATTTTTGCCTTTTTAAATATTAATCCTTTTGTTGCTGCAATATTTTTACTGTTTAGACATTTAATGCAACGTATAGTATTACTTAAGTTGAAATGGAAGAATCAAACTAATAAGCTGAACCTACTTTAGTTTAAAACAAGCAGCTGTTAAAAATCTTTTATAAAATTAAAAATCTACCGCCTGTTATATTAATTCGAAGTAATTTTAAGGAATAAAAAACTTTAAATTTTACTATTATGGAACCTACCAAACAATTTGATGATATGCATAAAGCAACACTTGAAAAACTGGATGATTATTTAAAATCTAAAGCAGGTAAAGATGTTGACCACCAGCAAAAAATTGGTGCAGCTAAAGATAAATGGCAATCTGCCTGGAATGAATTTTTAGAAACGCTGGTGGTTTTAGAAAAGCTGGAAATATAGTATGCAAAGACGTTAAAATAATTTTTAAATAACATTAAACAACTGTATTTTATAATCAGGCTAGTTTGTAACTTTATTATTCATCAAATAGAAAGGAGGTATTCATGCAATCTACAGATCAATCATGGACGCCTTCGGTAACCAAAAGTTAACCGAATGTAAGTTCAACAAATAATCTGCCTGGCCTACGCCGCCGGGGAGCCATCAGCTAAAACTGGTGGCTTTTTATATAAAATTGGCTTACCGTTTTATTCGGTTAGTATTTCTGTTGTTTGCTCCGGTTTGTTTGATCCTGCTTCAATAAGCTCCTCTTTTTCTTCTCCCAATAATTGTCCCCATGGTCTCATTACTTCTACCCTGTCAAAAATTATTTTCAAAATCGCAATAACCGGTATTGATAAAAACATTCCCGGTATCCCCCACATCATTTCTCCAACAACAACACCAAGCAGCGTAATTTGTCCGTTTATTTTAACCTTGCTGCCCACAATCATGGGTAATAAAACATTACTGTCTATCAGGTGCATTACAACCACAGTAACAAGCACCAAAACAATTTTGGAGGTTGCTGCAGCTGTGGCAAATGTTACCAGTAAACTAAATAATAAGGCGGTAAAAATGCCTATATATGGTATAATATTAAACAAACCTGTAATGATACCCAATAAAAATCCGTATTTGATACCTATTAGTTCAAAAACTACACAGAGTACAATGGTAACAATGGCCATTTCGAGCAATAGGCCTAGAATATATTTGCGAATAATAGATTGAACTTCCGCAATAATATCATAGACAATACTTTCATTTTCATCTTTAAAAACAACAACTAAAAAATTAACAATATGCCGTCTGTAAAAAAGTAAGAAAAAAGTATTGATCATAGTAAAAACAAGGAATAATAATATGCCGGAAACAGACATTACGGTTGCTCCAATAAAAGAGGTGCTGGCAGAAAGCAAACCGGATGTAGCGGTATTTAAGTAAGCCATTTGCTTCGCCATATTTACCCTGAATTTTACACTTATCCAATGCTGAAAAGACTGCATGGTATTGGCCAGCTGCAATTTAAACTGTGGCCAGTCGCTGGCCAATCCCGTAATTTGAGAGGCTACCAGGTATAGGATTAGCACGATACATAAGATGAGTAACAAAACTGATATACCAGCTGCAGCAGCCCGCTTGAATTTTAAACGCTTTTCAAAATATTTAGCCATCGGTAATAACAAAATTGAAAATAGCAAAGCAAATAATATAGGACTCAACAACTCTTTTCCTAAAACCGCAAGGTAACCCAATGCTAAAAGGCTTACCAAAACCATGGCTGTTTTTGTATAAAATGGTGTTGAAGAAAAGGATTGTAATTTCATAATTTTCAAATGTTGTACAAATAGTAAAAAATCAAGGTAAATTTTTAATTGCAATAGTATGCAGTAAACACAAAAACCTTTTGCAAAAATTATACAAAAATATTCATGTAAACATTATTAAAATTTTATAGAATAAAATTTAAAAGAACTATTCACTGAATCAGACCGATTTAAATGCGTAATAAACCCATAGTATTTTAAACAACTT
>JAYTHI010000250.1:0-11533 GCA_043732685.1 Ferruginibacter sp.
GCAGAGCGGATATGATGGCAGATGAATAGATCCCAAATTTACTCTATCAAATACTCTATCAAATTCGCTATTAAAGTGAAATAAAGCTAAATAAGAAATCAGAGAAGAAAAAGCTTAGAATGTTATAACTAACTGAAAATTAGCCGCTAACAGTAAGGATAGGTAAGAATACAAAAAGGGATTATCGAAGTTGATAATCCCTTTCGAGGTCCCGAGCAGATTCGAACTGCTGTAGAAGCTTTTGCAGAGCTTTGCCTAGCCACTCGGCCACAGGACCTTTTTTTTAAGAATTCAAATATAGGTAAAAAATTTATTTATTAGAAATTGTTAATACTAATTCCGAATTTCGGCTTTAAATGTTAAATATGAGTCCAATTGCAGCATCAGAATTAATTATAAATAACCGTGGTGCAGTGTATCATTTAAATTGCAGACCGGAGGAGATTGCAAACACCATTATTACAGTGGGTGACCCCGACCGCGTAAAAGAGGTGAGTAAATATTTTGACAGCATTGAATTTAAAAACGAACACCGCGAATTTATTACCCATACCGGCTTTATTGGAAAAAAAAGAATCACCTGCCTCAGCACCGGTATTGGTCCGGATAATATTGATATTGTATTAAATGAATTGGATGCACTGGTAAATATAAATTTTGATAGCCGAACCATAAAAGACGATTTGTCTGTTTTAAATATTATTCGCATTGGCACCTCCGGCTCTTTACAAAAAGAAATACCGGTTGATAGTTTTGTAGCCAGTACACATGGGCTTGGATTAGATAATCTAATGAACTTTTATCGCCTGCAAAATAATGAAGAAGAAAATTATTTGTTGCAAGCTTTTAATACCCACACTCAATTACACACCAGTAATATAGATCCCTATGTGCATATGGCAAGTGTACATTTATTAAAATATTTTACCCAAAATTACCATCAGGGAATAACCGTAACCTGCCCGGGCTTTTATGGTCCGCAGGGGCGCATACTTCGCCTTGGTCTGGCCTACCCACAATTAATTGATAGTTTAACAAGCTTTAACTTTGGCAATCACCGCATTGCAAATTTTGAAATGGAAACTTCTGCCATATATGGATTGGGAAATTTATTAGGTCACCATTGCCTTAGCTTAAGCGCTATTGTAGCCAACCGGATCAGCAAGGTATTTTCAGCTGATGGCGGTAAAGCTGTTGAAAATTTGATTAAATATTCCTTATCAATAATTGAAGCAATTTAAGTTGTATATCATTCCTCAGTATTGCCGGATAGTTGCATTTACTGCACCTTTTAAGTAAATTTTGCTGTGCCACTATAAAATTTATTCAAATAATAATAATTTTTTTATATAGATTTCATTAAATAATAGCACAGTTAAAGGACCAAGAGAATTTTTCAATAAATAAATAATAACCTATGCAGCTCGATTTTTACAAATATCATGGAACAGGAAACGACTTTATAATTTTAGATAATTATTTTGAAACTGCTCCCCCACTAAATACCCAGCAAATAAAATTACTTTGCGACAGGCATTTTGGAATTGGTGCCGATGGACTAATGATGCTTAGTAAAAAAGAAGGATACGATTTTGAAATGATCTATTTCAATGCAGATGGAAAGGAAAGCAGTATGTGTGGTAATGGCGGACGCTGCCTCGTAAAATTTGCCCATCACAAGGGTATCCATAAAAGTATGTATACTTTTATAGCCACCGATGGAGAACATGAAGCAGAAATTGACAGCGATGGTACCGTTAGTTTAAAAATGAAAGATGTTAATGAAGTGGAACACCATATTTATCATACCATCATTAATACAGGTTCGCCACATTTTATAAAATTTACAGAAAATGTAGAAAACGTAGATGTAGTAAACACAGGCCGCGAAATACGCTATAGTAGTGCATTTGAAAAAAATGGCATCAATGTAAATTTTGTTGAAACAGTTGATGATAGCAGCATCTATGTAAGAACCTACGAAAGAGGTGTTGAAAATGAAACCTTAAGTTGCGGTACCGGCGTAACAGCTGCGGCACTGGTGGCAGCACACAACCAAAATGGATTTAATAATGTAGATGTAAAAACACCAGGTGGTAAACTAAGTGTTGAATTTTATAAAATAGATGACCAACATTTTAAAGATATTTGGTTATGTGGTCCGGCAGAATTTGTATTCAAAGGAACAATTGAATTACCCATCCCTAAAGTATAAACAGTAGTTGAATTAGCGTATTTTATAATTGAAAAAAAACCTTTTGCTACACCAACTGTTGTATTTTAAATAATTTGTAAAAAATATTTAAAACACAACAGTATTCTTTGGTTTAAAAAACGCTATAAGTTTATTTAGAATTATAAAGTTCATAGGGTCATTTCCGGCTAATTTTTAAAACGCCTCAATTAAAAAGAGCAACATAAAAATGAAAAGATTTAATGTAAGAGTGTATGGTATTTTATTAAGCGAAAGCAAACAGGTATTGGTTAGCGATGAATTTATAAGGGGTGCTTATTTCACCAAATTTCCGGGAGGAGGATTGGATTTTGGAGAAGGCACAAAAGATTGTTTGAAAAGAGAATTTAAAGAGGAAATGAATTTAGAGGTGAGTGTGGGCGACCATATCTACACCACCGAAATTTTTCAAATGAGTGCATTTATTCCGGATGACCAACTTATTGCAATTTACTATTTTGTAAAACCACTTGAACCCATAACAGTTCCTATCAAAACCCAGGCCTTCGATTTTGACGAAGATCAACTGAAAATATACAAGCAAACAAAACAAATAGAAAGTTTTAGATTTATTGACTGGGCAGATTTCTCCAGTAAAGAAATTACGCTGCCTATTGATAAAATTGTAAGTTCATTATTAATTGAAAAATATTAATCATGGACTTCGCTAATTTATTTACAGAAAACCTACCATTACAAAATAACCGGTCAAGGCTTTAACTTTTAGGTGAACATCATTACTCATTTTTATTAGCCATCGCTTTGAATAAAGATATATGGAAATTTACCCTCTCAGAAATAAATAACGAAACCAATTTTAGAAAATATTTTGATACAGCCATTCATGAAAAAAAGGAAGGTCTATCTTATCCATTTGCAGTGTACGATAAGCTTAATAATTGTTTTGCAGAAAGTACCCTTTTAGGACATATAGCATTTGAACATAAAAAGCTTGAAATTGGTTGGACATGGTATCACCCCGGTCTTCAGGGAAGCGGCATCAACAAAGCCTGCAAAAGTTTACTACTAAATTTCGGATTTAATATGCTTAACTTAAACCGGATTAAAATAAAAACAAATCTCCTTAACCTAAGGTCTAAAGCTGCAAAATTAAAGATTGGCGCAGTTAAATAAGGTATCTTTCGCAATCACCTTATATAGGAAAATGGAGTGGTAAGAGACAGCGTGATTTATAGTTTTATTAAGGAAGATTGGCCAGCCACTAAGAACAATATATTTATAGAGAATTATTAGGCTAATTGCGCCAAGCTTAAATTGCATAAAATAATTTTATTTTTGCTACCTACCCTTCTAAACAATAAAATGGTCCAACGATTTTAATCACAAAAATATTATTAAATCAATTGTTACCAATTAAATATGGTTACAATAAATTAAATACAATTTTTAATGCTGTTTTAAAAAAATGCTATCAGCCAATAAGCCGGATTCTGTTATTTTGAAATTAATCAAAACGGTCATCATTTATCTTGCTTTGCCATTACTGACAAAATCTAGCTGCCTACCCTCCTGCGTTGTTAATTAAAACATCAGGCGAGCCGCCTTCAAACGCAGGTGTACATGGCATTACAGCACACAAGGTTTACCCGATTCATACATTACTGCATCAATCCGTGAGCTCTTACCTCACATTTTCACCCTCATCTTTTAGTTAAAAAAGACAGTTATTTTCTGTGGCACTTTCTCTTACCTTTTTTAATTTAGCAAGTAAATTATTAAGGTAGCCGGCGCTTAACCGGTGCGTTGCTCTTTGCTGTCCGGACTTTCCTCTCCATAAAATTAGGAAGCGATGACCTGGCTGATAGCGCGCCAAAGTTAACAGATATTTTTGTTGGAACAAAAGCATAAGATAATAGGTTAATTTAGGTGAATACCTTAAGTAAGCTGTCGTACAATAAAACTAACACCGGCAAAAGATATTATTGCAACTTTATAGGAAAGCCGGAACAGCAAATATTTGTTTAATCGCTAAATTATTAACTGTGATTCCTTAAAAATAAAAATGAAAATATTTAACTAACAAAGGTTATGTATCTTTCAAAAATAGTTGAATTAATAATTTTAAGAAACTATTTTAAACCGTTCATTTATTTACAATCAACTTATTTTTATTTATGGAAATTGTACCTATAAAATTAGTAGTTAAAAAATCAATTATGCCCGGGGCCGGAAAGGGCTTATTTACAAAGGAATTTATCGCTAAAGATACTTGCTTTTTAGAGTACAAAGGTACCATCAGCACCTGGAAAGACGTTAACCATAGGGATGGAGATAATGCTTATGTATTTTTTGTAAACCGCAATCATGTGGTAGACGCCTGCGATCACCCGCTGGAATTGGCCAGGTATATAAATGATGCAAGGGGTATCCAAAAAGTTGTAGGTTTAAAAAACAATGCCTACTATGTTGTAATTAAGAAAAGAATTTATGTTTTTGCTACAAGAAATATTGAAGCCGGAGCCGAAATATTTGTAGGATATGGAAAAGATTATTGGGATACTATCAGGGCTAATATTAAAGACAAGGCTAAAGAAGCATCTGCAAAAAAGAAAAAATAAGGACCATCAAGCAGCATCCTGACAACAATATTTCCAACTTTTTTTATCCTAAATTTATTACAATAATTTTATTTTTTTAATAATTAGTAGGCTCTTATTTTTAACAGCTATGGCTGCTTACTAATTTTTAGATTTCTTTAAAAACGGAATATTTTATTAGTTAGCCAAATCACAAAATGACCACTGATATTACCATAAAATAATAAAACTTAATACCGCTTTATTCGACAATAAAGAATAAAAAATATTATTCATTTAATAGCGTTATCCAATAATACTGGTAGTTAGTCTGGTTTAAATTTTATATTACGTCATCTATTTATCAAAATAAAAGCAGCTATATTAACCTTAAATATACATTTTCTTCCTAAAAATCATTTCAGGCAGTTTGATCACGAAAAGATTTGATTTCATCATGAGAATATTTTAAAGTTTGTTGCTGTTCCATGATCATTTCTTTTAAAAAGCCCGGCAAATGTTCTTCTTCCAATGCAGCAGTATATGCCTTTTGCGCAGCATCTTCGCCGGCTTCGCAATTAGCAATAACAGCGTGACGATCGTGACCTGTAAAAAGTGCTTTAAAATCCATCCATGCTCGGTATATTTGTCCAGTTGGCATAGTACCTTCTGCAATAGTTCCTCCTAATACCTGAACCTCCTTGCCCAAGGCCATCCTTGCCTGGCGGCTCTCGTCAATCATGTTCTCAAATAATGCTGTAAGATCTTTGTCATCATTTGATAATTCTTTAATAGCTCTTTCGTATCCCGCTATCCGATCATTATTGATCATGATAAGATCATTTAATGTTTCAATTGTTTCCTGATTGTGTTGCATAAAATTAGAGTTTAAAACAACTATAGAAATCTCATGCCAGTTTTTTGGCATTACCGCTCATAACAATTCGTGGTGTTAGAACGGTATCATCCTAATCATTCGGCAGCTATTTAATTCCAAAATAGGTGGCAGATAAAATCTTTGTACCCGCTAAATCTGCAGTAATATCTTTGCATTGTCTAAGTGCTCCATATAGAAATGAACTGCACCAGGCATGGCGGCAATACTGGTAACATTATTTGTTCCACCAGGAATATATACAGCATCCTATAAGTTAAAGGCCATTGTTACAAAATTTTCATTCAATATAAATTAGGTATCATTTGCTCTAAAAAAGATACCCAATTCAGTAGCAATGATTGCGGCAATTGCGCCGGCAGCCTCAACTATATCCGACACAATTTTAAAATTGATTTGGTTAACCTCTTCCTTTGCAGGAATGGCAATTTTTATGGTGTTAGACATACCAAGGAAGCGGCAGTTTCAATAGATGCTTCTTTTATAGTGGATTAATATTCAACAAATCAGCATAAGCTCCAACACTTTTATTCAACATAAGATTCGCATTTTTTAGCACATATAAATCCGAATTATAAGTAAGACCTGCTGCAAATAATTTATTTATTTTTAACAATATCTCAAACATTCTTTCCCAAAGGGCAATTGTTTACACTTTGCCTATTTCGAATGAAAGCACCATAATAATATTATCTTTTTCATAGCTGGAAACAGTAATAAAATAAGGTACCCTACCTACAATAATCTGCAAAATCTGCGCTTCTGTACAGAATTTTTCTTACAGCTATTTTTTCTGGATACCTTGTAAATACACCTTCACTATTCAATTTTTCCCACGCCATAACCCTTGTGAAAAATTATCCCAGATCGTGGATATTTTTCCCAATAAGTTAAAATGTACCAATCGGTATATTATTGAAAAACAAAAAAGTTAATAGCGGTGAAAGGTCTCTCCAATAAGCACAGTTATGAAAAGTACCTTGAATCATAAAAAGTAAAGTATGGATTTATCCAGATCAGGATGTAATTATTTCCTGCAGACTGCGTAGTTTTCTTTCGGAAGTTTTAGGAGATATTGTAGTTTTATTTTTATAAACAGGCTTTATTAATTTTGGCAAAAGCAAAGCGGCCTGTGCAAATTTTTTGGCCGCTACTTCATCATTCATGGCGTCATAAATTTGCGCCAAAAGTTCACTATGGTAATATTTTGATTCCATTAATTTTAATAATGCCTCCGGAAATTCAATTACCAAATCCAGGGCTTCCAATAATTTATCGGCTTCATTGCCTTTTAAGAGTGCTTCTGCCAATTTTAAATCTGTTAAAGTACTTGTACCATTACGGGAGTTTTGTTCTTTACAATATTTCACCACAATTTTATAAAAATATTGAGCTGGTAAATAATCATGCTGGTATAAATAATAATCCCCTAACTTTTCCCGGGCAAGAATAACGCTGGTATATTCAGTTTTAAAATCTTCCATAACACGCGTTAACAAGGCTACGCCAACATTTTGGACATTTTGCTGACTGTTTTCCAACAAAAGGCTGCCTTGTATTTGCATAAATTGAGCCTTATTTGCAGTATCCCGCGTATGTTTTAAATATTTTTCAAATTTACCATCAATCGCCCCATTCCAGGTTCTGTTGGTATACCATTCACTCTTTTCCATAACGTTGTTTGTGCCTAAATTAAGGATTATAGGGTAAGAAATATTAATTTTATTAAGCCAACTAACCCATATAAAACTTTTTTGTCCAAAAATGCCGATACCTTCCTTATTCTGCAGCTGATTATAAAAGTCATCTCGTATAAAAAAACCCAAAATTCTTATCTAATTAAAATAACGCTATCCTATTAATGTGAAATATAAAACCCTTTAGGCGCATAAAAATTCTTTATTATGTATCCTTAAAAATTTTATCTAAAAAAGTGAAATGCAATCACATAAATACTTATCTTAAATTGTCAAAACCAATTAATATTTTTGTATGATCTTACAGTTATTCATTTGCCTTTTAGTTTTTGCTATGGGGTTTTTTTTAGCCTGGTTTATAAAAAAAATTCCAGCATCGCAATCATTGCAACTTGAATCAATTAAAACAAAGAATACCAGTTTAGAAACAGAAAACCAGTATCTATCCAACGATAACAGGCAATTTAAAGAGCAGCTAAAAGGTGTAAACCAAGAACTGCTTGAGGAAACCAAAGCTGTCCATATTTTTAGTACCCAATTGCAAGTAATGACTGAAACGACAGGCCTTTTAAAACAAGACCTATTGCAAATCGGAGAAAAGCTTTCCACGACAAATACAGCGTTGGAGAACGCCAGAAATCTATGTTATCAATACACCACAGAAATACGTTTTAAGGAAGAACAGCTTGCTACTCAAAAAGATCAGTTGTTAGACATCGGTAAAAAATTTGAAGGCCAGTTTACCCTTCTGGCACAAAAAATTCTGGAAGAAAAAACATTAACTTTTAATACTACACAAGAAAAAAATCTATCCATACTATTAACGCCCCTGAAAGAAAATATTGAAACCTTTAAATTAGCCTTTGAATCAAAATATAAGTCAGAATCTGATGACCGTATTTCATTGAGAGAGCAAATAAAACACATGCTTGAATTGAATAACACTTTATCTACCCAGGCTAACAATTTAACCAATGCATTAAGGGGGCAGGTAAAACAGCAAGGTAATTGGGGCGAAATGATATTGGAAAGTATTTTAGAATACGCAGACCTTCAGAAAGGTATTCATTATTTTGTGCAGGAGCGAACAGAGGGTGAGGCAGGCAATGCCTTACAGCCCGATATAATTGTGCGGTATCCGGATGACAGAAGTATTGTAATTGATAGCAAAGTTTCGCTGGTTCATTTTGAACAATACAGCAATGCCACAGAAGAGCAGGGACAAAAAACAGCGCTTAATTTACTGCTGCAATCTGTACACCGGCATATAGACGGACTTAGTGGCAAAAAATACCAGGATGCCGTTGGTGCATTGGACTTTGTAATGTTATTTGTACCGGTAGAAGGGGCATACATTACTATTATGCAAGCCGAAAGAACCTTATGGCAATATGCTTATAAACGCAGGGTTTTATTGATTAGTCCAACCAATTTAATTGCGGCTATGAAGTTGGTTTATGATCTTTGGAAAAGGGAAGGCATCAATCAAAATGCACAGGAAATTGCCGGGAAAGCGGTAAAAATTTATGAAAAATTGGCTGCCTTTGTTGAAGATTTTGAAAAAGTAGGTTTACAATTGGAAAAAGCAAGTACTTCTTTTAAAGAGGCGGAAAAAAAATTGCATACCGGCAAGGGGAATGTATTAAGCCAGGCTTCGCAGATGAAACAAAAAGTACACCATACCAAACCTACCAGGGAATTACCCGCGCATCTGGTAGAAAAAGCATTAGGTGAAGAAGAAAATGAGACCATTAAATAAGGATAAAAAAACGTAAGAAGCACTGATTTTTTTTAAAGGAATTGCACCCCATTTTAATCAAATTATCACTTAAACTTTAACATATAAAATAGCATGATTAATATAGCTTGATAGGATGCTTAACCGCGTTAAAATACAATTAGTAGATATTTTTTTGGGCAGAAAATAAATTAGTTAATGAAAAGATATTGCTTTGCGCTTGATTTGGTAGATGACCCCATTCTAATTGGCGAATATGAAGTTTGGCATAAGCAGGAAAATTGCTGGCCGCAGATAAAGAAAAGTTTACTGGATGCCGGTATTGATCAACTTGAAATTTATCGTACCGGAAACAGGCTGTTTATGATTATGGAAACGATGGATAGTTTTAGTTTTATTTCAAAAGAAAAGATGGATAGCAGCAATAAAAAGGTGCAGGAATGGGAAAAACTTATGTGGAAATATCAGGTTGCCCTGCCCTGGGCAAAGCCCGGAGAAAAATGGATTTTAATGCAAAATATTTTTAAATTAATTTAAATCTGGATAAAATATATGTTCTCCCTAAAAAATAAAACAGCAGTAATTACTGGTGGCGGCAGCGGAATAGGTAAGGCAATAGCTACAACTTTCAGCAGCCGGGGCGCCACAATACATATAATAGAGCTAAACGAATTTATGGGGAGGGAAACTGCAGATAGCATTATAGCCGCTGGTGGCAATGCTTTCGCACACCAGGCAGATGTTAGCGATCAGGCAGCTATTGGTAAAATATTTAATAGTATACCCAATATAGATATATTAGTAAATTGCGCAGGCATTGCACATATTGGTCGTGCAGATACCACCAGCGAAGCAGATTTTACTAAAGTTTTTAATGTAAATGTAAAAGGCACCTATAATTGTCTGCATGAAATAATGCCCCTTTTTAAATTGCATGGAGCGGGTGTAATTTTAAATATTGCATCCATTGCGGCGTTGGTTGGTTTGGCAGACAGGTTTGCCTACAGCATGAGCAAGGGAGCGGTTTATGCCATGACACTTAGTGTGGCAAAAGATTATCTTACCGATAATATCAGGTGCAACTCCATTTCTCCCGCCCGGATCCATACTCCATTTGTTGATGGGTTTATAGCAAAAAATTACCCGGGCAAGGAAACAGAAATATTTGAAAAATTGTCTAAAAGTCAGCCGATAGGCAGGATGGGAACCGTAGAAGAAGTAGCTGCACTAGCATTGTATTTATGCAGCGATGAAGCTGGTTTTGTAACTGGCATGGACTACCCCATTGATGGTGGTTTTATTAAACTGAACACGTAAATTATAACACACAAATAAAAAAAACATGAAACTTATTCGTTTTGGAGCATTTGAAAATGAAAAACCCGGCGTACATATTAATGGTAATAATTACGATGTAAGTGCCTTTATCAATGACTATGATGAAGCCTTTTTTAAAAATGACGGACTTAAAAAACTGGCTGAAATAGTAGCAGCACCTATAAATAATTTACCCCTGATTGCAGTTGGAACAAGATTGGGCAGTCCGGTTGCACGTCCGTCAAAAATTGTTTGTATCGGACTTAACTATGCAAAACATGCAAAAGAAACCGATGCGCAAATTCCGGCAGAACCCATCATCTTTTTAAAATCTACCACATCAATGGTAGGCCCTTATGATAATATTATTATACCAAGGGATGCTGTAAAAACAGACTGGGAGGTAGAGCTGGCGGTGGTTATAGGAAAAAGAGCAAGTTATGTTTCAGCCGCTGACGCTATGGATTATTTGGCGGGCTATGTATTACACAATGATGTAAGTGAAAGGGAATTTCAGTTAGAGCGTGGCGGTACCTGGGATAAAGGAAAGGGTTGCGATACTTTTGCTCCATTAGGCCCATGGCTGGTAACTAAAGATGAAATTAAAGACCCTCACCAATTGCGCCTATGGTTAAAAGTTAATGATAAAATGCTGCAGGATGGCAATACCGATGACCTCATTTTTAATATCCCATTTATAATTGCTTACACCAGTCAATTTATGACCTTGCTTCCCGGCGATATAATCAGCACTGGTACTCCCTCAGGCGTAGGATTGGGTTTTAAGCCACCAGTATATTTAAAAGCCGGAGATACCATAGAGTTGGGCATTGATGGTTTAGGAAGTAGCAAACAAACTTGCATAGCTTATGAAGATAATTGATAGCCATCAACATTTCTGGCGGTACAATGCAGCAAAACAAGGATGGATTAATGAAGGGATGTCGGTTATTCGTCAGGACTTTTTACCGGATCAACTGAAAATAATTTTACAGGAAAATAATATACATGGTTGTGTAGCGGTGCAGGCAGAAGCGGCTGATTTGGAAACTGATTTTTTGGTAGGACTAGCTGCAGAAAATAAATTTATAGAGGGGGTTGTAGGTTGGGTTGATT
>JAYTHI010000251.1:0-3585 GCA_043732685.1 Ferruginibacter sp.
GCTTCTTCCTTTGTAATTTTATCCCGAATAAATTTATTAACCAGGGCATGTAAACCTGCTTCTTCAATCTTTAAAATTTCAGCACTTTGTTTAATATAATCCTGCTGGCGGGTAAAATCTTCGGCCTTATTTATTTTGGCAATTGTTTCTGCCACCTGATTTACAACAGCCGATTTTTTTATAGAATCATTACCTGCATCTTTTAAAGTAACCTCCAATTGAAAAAGAATAAAGTCCTTTTTATTGGCGGCTATAAATGCTGCAAAGGCAGCAGGACCCACTTTATTTACATAACTATCCGGATCTTCCTTATCGGGTATTAATACCAGCTTAACATTCAGACTTTCTTCCAGTGCAAGGTCTAATCCGCGAAGAGCAGCTTTAATACCTGCACCATCCCCGTCATAAATTATAGTAAGGTTGTTGGTATATTTTTTTACCAGTCGCAACTGGTCGGGCGTAAGGGAGGTACCGCCGCTGGCCACTACATTTTCAATACCTGCCTGGTGTAAAGAAACTACATCTGTGTACCCCTCAACCAACAAACATTCATCTGCTTTATCAATAGCCTGACGGGCAAAATAACTGCCATATAAAATTTTACTTTTAGAATATATTTCGTTCTCGGGCGTGTTAATGTATTTTGGAGCCTTGTCATTTGTCTTTAATATCCGGGCACCAAAACCCAAAACTTTTCCGCTTTGGTTGTGGATAGGAAAAATAATTCGACCCCGATAATTATCCACGGGCCGCTCATCGCGAATGACAACCAAACCACTTTTTTGTAATAAATCTACATTATACTGAGCTTGAACAGCGGCTTTTGCAAAACTATCCCTAGCCTCAGGATTAAAACCTATTTGAAACTTTTTGATAATTTCTTCTCTAAAACCACGCTGCTTTAAATAGCTTAACCCTATATCCTGTCCTTCTTCTGTATTAAAAAGATGGTTACTAAAAAATTGTTGTCCGAAGTTGTTGATTATAAAAAGACTTTCCGCGCTTTGTTGCTGAATTTTTTGTTCCGGTGAAACTTCTGTTTCCTCCACCTCTACATTATACCGTTGAGCCAGCCAACGCAGGGCTTCCACATACGTGTACTTTTCATGCTCCATTAAAAAACCAATCGCATTGCCACTTTTGCCACAACCAAAACATTTGTATATTTCTTTCGCAGGCGAAACAGTAAAAGAAGGAGATTTTTCGTTGTGAAAAGGGCAGAGACCAAGGTAATTTGTACCGCGTTTTTTTAGTTTAACAAATGTGCCCACAATTTCGATAACATCGATGCGGCCTAAAATTTGTTGTATGGTATTTGGTGAGATCAAGTAATGGTGATTGTTTTTGCAAATGTAATAAATTACGCGGTGCTGATGGGGAGGCTTTTAAAGATATTGTGCAGTTGTACTTCATTAAAGTATCGCCTGAAGCAGTTTTGGGTATTGAAAAAGGAGTAATAAACAGGTTGATTTTTTAAAATGATAAATTGATCAGTTCCCAGTAGCTAATGTCTATTTCACCATCTGATGGTTTCAATAAAATAGGAACTATTACTTATATATAAATGATTTTCAATTTCCATTTCAGGCTTTATTTTAAAAAGACATCTTTTTATCGCATGCTGTATTAAAATTATCACATTTTTTAATCTCTAATTAATAACAATCAAATATCTTTAACGCCTAAATTATAAATTCTGATGAAAAAATTTTCTTTTTTTACTGCAGTGCTCCTGTTTGTAAGTATTGCCAATGGTCAAAGTCTTGATGACATAAAAAAGTATGTATTGTTAAACCAGGCCAAGCCAGCAAAAGAAATGGTGGATAAATACCTTGCGGTAGAAAAAAATGCACAAAAACCTGATGGCTGGTACTATAAAGGATACGCTTATGACATCACCTCTAAAGATTCTGCTTTAACTATTCCGCAGAGTAATGCATCAAAATCAATTGCATTTGATGCCCTAAATAAATATTTTTCTTTAGATGCAAAAGCGCCCCTCTCCATTAATGAAAATAATAACTTGTTGTTTGATCTGTATGTAGGCTTCTCCTCTGAATTGGGCGTTAAGGCTTATACGCAGAAAAATTATGACCTTGCGTACGAGAATTTTAAAAAAGCGGTAGAGGTACATGATTTTATATTTTCAAAAAATTTAACTGGTGCAAATAATTATAAATTCAGTGCCATAGATACTACTCTTATTTTATACACGGCCATTGCAGCAAATGATGCAAAGAAAAAAGATTCTGCTGTTGTTTATTATAAAAGACTGGCAGATGCAAATATTTCAGATACGCAATATGTGGATGTATACCAATATTTAGCGGAATATTATAAAACCAAAAGAGATTCTGCAAGCTTTGATGCTATAATTGAAAAAGGAAAAAAGTTTTATCCTAAAAACTTAGATTATTGGAATGCTATGGAAATTGAAGCTGCCACTGATGGAATTGGCAAGCCGCAAGTTTTTGATAAATATGATGCTTTAATGGCAAAACATCCGGATAATTATATTCTACCTTATAATTACGCGGTTGAACTTTACAGGTACATTTATGCAGATTCTATGAAGAATGCAAATACCAATGCGTTTAAAGAAAAATTACCACAAATATTAAAGAAAGCGATCGCAATAAAATCAACGAGTGAGGCAAATTTTTTAATGGCCAACTATTTGTATAATAATTCTATTGATGTAAGTGAAGATGCCAGAAAGTTACGTGGTCCAAAACCTGCAGATCTTAAAAAGAAAAAGGAAATGAATGATCTTTCAACTGCACAAATGAATGATGCCATTCCTTATGCTGAAAAAGTTATTAGTTTATTTGCCGACATTCAAAAGCCAAAAGGAAGTGAAAAGATTAATTACAGACAGAGTCTTGTGATTTTGAAAAATATTTACGAGTCTAAGAAAGATGCTGCGAAAGTTGCTGTCTATGATAAAAAAATAAAGGAAGCCCTTTAAGATATTAAAAACAAATTTGAAGCAGCATATATAAAAGTATGCTGCTTTTTTTATTTAATTTGTGCTACAAAAAAGCTTAATTAGTATGGCAACCATAAAATTAATTGAATGTCCGCGAGATGCAATGCAGGGATGGAAGCGTTTTATAAGCACGCAAAATAAAATAAACTATATCAATTGTTTGCTGAAGGTTGGATTTGACACCATAGATTTTGGCAGTTTTGTTTCTCCGAAAGCCATACCGCAAATGGCTGATACGCGGGGAGTACTGGAGGGGTTAATATTTCAACATTCAACAACCAAACTGCTGGCAATTGTTGCTAACCTTCGGGGAGCGCTTGAGGCGATAAAGTTGAAGGAAATTTATTATTTGGGTTATCCATTTTCAATATCACCTACATTTCAGCACCGCAATACCAACAGTACGATGGAACAATCGATACTTTTGGTTAAAGAGATGCAGGAGTTATGTACGTTAAATGGAAAAGAATTGGTGGTGTATATTTCGATGGGGTTTGGTAATATTTATGGAGATGAGTATAATGAACAGATCGCTTTACATTGGATAGATAAAATTGCAGCCATTGGCGTTAAAATAATTTCGATAGCAGATACGG
>JAYTHI010000252.1:0-29263 GCA_043732685.1 Ferruginibacter sp.
CCTCTTGCCAAAGATTGAAGATATACTGAAATTATATTGCCTTCCCAATAAATATCTTTTTGTAAAACCCGTCTGTTACTGCCATCCAAAACAATTAATTTGTATTTATCCCTCGACAGACTTCCTAAATTAATATTAATTAAGCCTTTACTTGGATTGGGATATATTTTAATTTCCTGTTCGGGAATTAACAAAACATCTGCTGATAGTATACTTGCCGTTGCAGTGCAACCCAATATGGTAACTGCTAAAGTTTTAGTTGCAGCTGCACCACAACTATTAGCAGCTGTTACAGATATATTACCCCCTTTATTTGCAAAAGAAACAACAATATTATTGGTTCCTTGTCCAGATACAATGCTTGCCAACGCCGGTACTCCCCAGGTATAGCTTGTTGCACCTGCAACAGCCGCTACCGAATAAGGCACATTTTTTTGGCGGGAACAAACCCCCGTTGCACCAGTAATATTTAAAGGTGCTGCAGGTAAGCCGGTTATAGCTAAACAGCTATTTGCAGAATTACCGCAACTGCTATTAGCACGAACACAGATACTGCCGTTTGTAAAATTATTAGTAAAATTAATGGTAACAGCAGTACTTCCCTGCCCGGTACTTATTGTTGCATTAGCCGGTACAGTCCAGGTATAAGAACTTGCTCCATTTACCGCTGCAATAGAATAGGTGATTGCAGTTTGCGAACACAAACCATTTACCTGTCCGCTTATTAAGCCCGGCGTTGCAGCAGCCCCTTGAACACTTAATATTCTTGGATTATTAGACGGACTTTGTCCGCATGCATTTGAAGCCGCCACAACAATATTACCACCTGTAAATGTATTAAGATAGTTAACGGTGATTGAAGTGGTAGATTGGCCACTGGCAATAGCTGCGCCCGAAGGAACAGTCCAGGTGTAATAGGAAGTATTTGGCACCGCACTGATGCTATAAATATTTCCTGAACTATTACATACACCCCCGGTGTTACCCGTAATTAGAGAAGGCGTTACAGGTACTGATCCTTGTGTAGTGGTAGTTGCACTTGCAGCACCCGTGCAGCCGTTTACATCTGTAACAGTTACTGAGTAAGTACCTGCCGTGGTAACCAAAATAGCATTGGAAGTACTGGCATCTGACCATAAATAACTATTATATCCTGTGCCGGCGCTAAGGGTTGTAGAACTTCCCCCGCAAAAAGATAAAGTGCCGGATATTACAGGTTGAGGTGCAGCAACCTGTTGTATTATTTTTGATACCGTACTTGTACAGCCATTAGCTGCTGTAACTGTTACCCCATACGTATTTGCAGACGTAATATTTATTGAAGGCGTTGTTGCACCGTTAGACCATAGGTAAGCAGCATAAGCAGGACTGATGGTTTCGGTAATATTACCACCCGGACAAAGGTTGGCCCCACCAACAATTGATGGTGGCGCAATATACAGTAAGGATGTACCGACACTTGCAGCACCTGAACAACCACTTGCATTTGTTACAGTAACCGAAAATGTAGCAGCAGTATTTACTACAATAGTTCTTGTAATTGCTCCTGTAGACCATTGATAACTGCTGTAGTTGGCGCCAGCATCAAGCGTGGTATTTGCACCCGGACAAAATTGTATATTACCGGTAATTACCGGTGCAGGAACCGGAGATATTGTTGTGTTAACACTTGCGGTGGCAGTACAACCATTCGCATTTTTAACTGCAACGCGGTAAGTGCCCGAACTGGTAACATTTATACTGTATGTTGTTAAACCGTTAGACCATAAATAACTTGCAAACCCTGTACCTGCATTTAAAGTTGTAGATGAACCCGGACAAATAGCAAGTATACCGGAAATTGAAACAACAGGTAAGGCATTTACAGTAACGGAAACAACTGAAGAAGTTAAAATACCACAGCCTGAGCCATCGTTATAAGATACCGTATAATTACCAGCCAATTTTACAGTGATACTTTTTGTAGTTGCACCCGTACTCCAGGTATTACCGGAAGCCTGGTTTGAAGATAATACAACACTATCGCCCGAACAAAAAGTAATTGGCCTGTTGGCGGTTATTACAGGAGGTGTGGTAATGGCTGCAGTTACATTAATAGAATCCAAAGATTGGCAGCCGCTTGCATTGGTAACCGTTAATTTATATACACCGGCTGCAGTAATATTTTTAGTAGCAGTTGTTTCTCCACCAGGCGACCATAAATATCCGTTGAAGCTTGCAGGAAGAATACTTTGCCCAATACCAACTGCATCAACCGCATTGTAACCTGGTACCGCTGCTGAGTTTAAGGCTATACGAATTTCACTTACATTATAAGCCGTTAGCGGAAAACTAATATGATTTTTTCGGGCAAGCTGAGGCGCTGGTGAGGCTGTAGCAGTATACACTACATCATAATTTAAAGTGTTTGGATTCTTTACATAAACGGTATCTATTGACCCGGGATTAAGCGTTTCATACACATCAATAAAGTTAATGGGCGCAGCTTCGGCAAAACCTAAATTTAAATATTCCCGTTGACCGTCAGTCGTGCTGCTTAACCATGCAGCCGGACTGGAAGTATATAATGGGTAAACATTTGGCGATCCTAAAACCTGAACCGCACTAAAACTACTGCTTGCATATTGGCTGCTGAAACCCAATACATTGTTGGCATAGCGGGTATTTGTGCTGCCCGCAGTTAAAGTGTCGGTGGCGCCTGAACAAATTTTTAAATTACCACTTATAAAAGGCTCCGGTGCAGAGGAAACAATGGATGCATTTATCATTAGCCTGCCTTGTTGCGGTGAATCGATCAAATTTGTACCATCAATATTTGCCCTGTAATAAGCACCCGTACGAAAACTGTTTTCAAATTGCGTACCAACCGGCTTAGCACCAACAACAGAGGATTGTTGAGCAAGGCCAATATAAAAACTCTGTTGAAAAAATGAAGGCGGACTGATAAAATAAAAGGAACGGTATAAATTTGTTTGAGAAGAATCAGGAGTAAATACTGAAGACTGCGCAATAATAGCACCTGCTGCATTAAGTACTACCGCATACAATGGTTGGTTTTTTGCAGCAGAAGTTAAAAAAACCTGGGCAGCAATAATTTTACCACATCCGCTAACATTATATTTATTTAGTAATAAACCCGCACCTTTATTAAAACCCGCCGATGAAATAGCCTGGCTTCCATCATCATAACCAATGGTGACTGCATTGTTATTTTGCAGATAAAAATTAGTATTGTTATTGACAACATTTTCACCAACCTGTGCAGGAATTGAAATAAGTATAGAATCATTTTCTGCCAAAACCGGTGTCCATCCTGTAAATTGTATAATAGCGGAATCAGCAGGCGGTACTGTAATATTCTGAGTTGTTCTATAGCGTGTTGTGCCTGTTCGCTGGTCTTTAACAATAAGGATAACGGGAAAACTTTTATTGGATGAGGTTCTGTTTGCAATTAGCGCATTAATACTTGCAGCAGCCTGAAACCGTGGCACTGCATTACCCAATGCGTAAACCGAAACAACAGCAACACTATCACTAAGTGAAGCCGAACCAAACCGTGTCTCGGGCCTTAAAATACTGTTGTTTAAAAGGGTTTGTAAACCACTTGCCGCTGTATCATTTCTACCAACAAAACTTAAAAAATTTTTAATAGAATCAACACCGTAAATATTTTTTATTGTAGTATTTACATCCGTACAAATGGTGGTATTATTGGTAGTTAAGGGCGATGCAGCCTGCGAATACTCCCAGGCAACATACACCCCATTACCACTATATGTAAAGGGCGTTCCTCCCACAAATGAGATATCATAGCCTCCTGCTTTTGCCGGAATCACCAGACTATCATTATGAACCATTGTCATACCCCCTGCTGAATTTAATACATTATTCCAGGAGATGGTCTCTTTTAAACGATACCGAAGCAGATAAGAATTTGCACCGTTTACAGCATCCCATTTAAAAGTTACAGACGAATCAGTTAAATTTCCATTAGATAAATTACCGGGAGGATAACAAATTGCAGTGCCGGTAGTAGTAAAATTGGTTCCTGAAATAAAAGCGCCTGACCCTGCAGCACAAATTGTTTTAACCTGCCATTCGTAGATGGTGCCTGCCACCAAATTAGCTTTAATATTAACGGAGTTTGAAAACACCGTGGTACTAAAATAGCCAAGGGTTCCAATTCTGCGATATTGTAAAGTATAATAACTTGCATTGGCAGCAACCGTCCATGAAAATGTAGCAGCGGTATCAATAATATTACTAGCCAATAAAGATGTCGGCGCTGCACAAGCTACCACATTGGAGGTAGTAAATGAGGTCGTTAAAAAATCGGAGCTTAAACTTGAACAGGCAGTTTTAACCCGCCATTGATAAATTTTACCGGGTGATAAAGCAGCGGCTGTGTAGAAAGTATTGGTGGTAGAATCTTTAGACCATAAACTTGTATCAAAGCTTTTAAATTCAATATAATATTTTGTAATTACACCAGCAGGAGCATCCCAATTAAAGGTTGCTGATGAACTTGTAATATTGGTTGTATTTAAATTTGAAGGTATATTACAACCAGTTAAATTACTATTTGAAAATCTTGTTAAAGGCGAAAATATTGAATTGGATCCGCATACAGACTGAACCTGCCATTCGTAATCTCCGGCAAACAGACCTGATGGTACAGAAAGCGAATTTGTACTTGTTGTAATATTTGTCCAACTGGTATCAACCCTGCCAACAGTATCGGAGGTGTTTTGAAGGTAAACGCTAAAAGCCCCCTTTGACGGCTGATTTTGTGCACTCCCTAAAGTAAAACCAATAGCATTTATTACCATCCCATTTGCTAAACCAGCTGCTTTAATTTCGTTTGGCGTAATTAAATAAAATGCGCGCTGATAACGTAACCCACCTTGCGGACTGGCTGTTTGATTACCAACTTCATTACCAGGCAAAAGAGTGGTTTGTTGTGCAACTACAATAAAATGTAAGAATAGTAAAATAAAAAAAATAATTATTTTATTTATTGAAGGCTGTTTACAGTTAATAATATTATACATACAATTTAAATTATTGAGGCAATAAAAAAACCTTGCAGATCAATTTAATACTACAAGGTTTTTATTAATTAATTAGTTGAAAAAAATTTTAGTGATTAAGCCGTGCATCCAGGGCTTTATGGTTTGCCAATTCTTCGTTATATTTCTTCATTAATTTATTTAAAATAAATTCTTTATACCCCGGCTCTGTTTTGTATTTTTTCCAGAATTTTTCATACTTAACAGTATTACCCTTTGCGTTCAATTTTTCTTCGGCAAGAACAAATCCCTGCTCTAAATCTTGTTTAGATATTTCTACATAATGAACTTCATTGGCCGCGAGTTTTGGATAACCAAGGTTCGGTAACGTCATAGGGCTATTATCTGGCGTAATGAGTTGGGCTGTGTTTTTAGATCCTCCCATTTTATACGTAGCCGCATTTACCGGCATTTTATTTGCGGGAGCTTTAAAGCCAGGAATTAATTTTTCTAACTGACTGTTGGTTGAAGCGATTTGATTTTTTAATTCTTCAATTTCATTTTGCTGCGCTTCAATTAATTTCTGGTTATCGTTTACATTTAATCCTATGGCTACAATTACATTACTTAATGCTAACGTATTATCTGCGGTTGACCATGCAATACCAACAATATTTTTAACATCAGCTGATTTTATTTTATCCGGTGCAACCGCAATACCTACACCATTATTTACGCCATTTGGTATAATATAATCGCCAAGGTTAACCTTTCCAAATACCTTAACAGGCACCTGTCCCATAAAGGCTACTTTTTCATAATTTCCTTCTGTACCTTCTATAGGAGTATTGCCTAAAACTATTGGCTTGTGCGATACAACCATTATCTTTTCTGCTCCCTCTATATTCTTACTTATTTTTCCACCTTTAACACCTACAATATCTCCGGCATAAATTTTTTCTCCAACCTGTTGCTTCATTAAAAATTCTGCATAATCTCCTGAACCGGATTGATAAGTTACACCAACACTACTTTCTCTACTGGTCACAAACAATCCTAAATTTGTACTTGCAATTACTACCGATGAAATTACCAAAGCCTCTTCTATACCAGCTACCACTACATCTACAATGGAACCTGCAACAAAGGAAGCAATGGGAGGGCAGGCAACAACACCAAAGCCTGCACATGCATTAACAGATGCATCGGCTTCAATCTGGAAAGCAACAGCTTGCACAAGATTATAAGTTCCTAAACCTACATCAATTGCACCTGAAATTACATCATAACTCTTCCCTGCAAGGTCAAGTTGGTAGTCAGCGTCGTTGTGTAATTCCGTTAAGGTCTGTCCTTCAATACGACCAACAGTTTTGCCTGTATTGTCTTGAAATGTTATAAATTTATTATTACTGTTTGCCTGGCCTGTTCCTATTTTAATTAAGATACCGTTTGCATCAGCTGCGTTGTTAAACTGGGCTGCATAAAACCCGTCCGCATTGGCATTAACCTGTAGTGTATTATTTAAAGTTGTGGCACCTGCAACATTTAAAGCTGCACCAATATTTAAACTTTTAGCAATTGCCGCACCACCGGCTACAATTAATGCACCGTTTGTTATGGCAGAGGATTCTGTTGTATTGGTAAGTGAAGTTATTCCGGCTACTCCAAGCGAACCTGCAAATAAGCCCCCTTCACCTACATTTAACCGCTTACCAATACCTATACCTCCACCAACAATTAAAGCACCTGTGGTGGTACTGGTAGATTGGGTAAGGTCTGTAATATTAACTGCTGATCCAAAAGTTACCGGACCGGCAAAAGTAGATGCACCGCCGACATTAAAATTACCACCCAATCCCAAGCCTCCCGCAACAACCAAGGCGCCTGTTGTGATACTATTGGAAGCACGTGTATTATCCAATAAAACCGTATCCTTAAAAAGTGCCGGTAAATTAACGCGAAGTGTACCGGTTAATAAAGTTGGACTTAAATTATTAACACTTACCGCTGCGTTTAAATTTGTAGTCCCATCAACCTGCAGGGTGCCGGTTAATTTGGTCGGACTAAGATTATTTACAAAAAGCCTGCTGTTTAAATCGGTTGGTCCATTTACAGTTAATGATGTGTTTAAAACAGCAGCACCATCAACAGTTAGGGTTCCTGATAATAATGTCGGACTAAGTCTATCAACTTTAAAGGGACCATAATTTATAGTTGAGCCGCTTACCCTATTTAGATATACACTTGAATCAACATTAAGATTAGCACCAATGCTGAGGGTTCTTTTAATAAATATATCACCATTAGCCTTTATTCGTAAGCGTTCAATATTACTGGTTACCATTACAAGGTCTGTAACATCTGTTGTCCCCAATTTATCAGTTAATGGATTGCTGTTATAATTACCTTGCAATGACCAAACGTTTGCAGGTACACCCGGAAAATTACCGGTAGTTGTAGTTGCTGACAATAAGCTGATATTAGTTGTATTACCAGGGGTTGCATTTTCTACAATTCGGTTTGCTGTTAATGCATGAAACGCATACGGCACAGCAAGTAACCTGCTTTCAGTAATTGCAGAAAAATCTGCTCCTTTATCTTTTAGAGATACAGCAAGCCATACATCTTCCGAACTCCATGGAATAGCTGCAAAAACACCCATATTATTTTTACCCTCTCCAACAACAATATCAAAGAGACCAAATTGATTGGTAGTAACAACATGATCTTCACTATAAAAAATCCGGGAACCCTTTGCAGGCGCAGCTTTTAAATTAATACGCAGTGTAATGGTGTGGTTGGCTAAAATTTCTCCCGTAGCAGTGCGGGCCACAGCCTGGTACTTCATACCTTCAGGTATTTTTTGGGCATACATATTCGTTACCCCAATTATTATCCATATGAATAATAGTAGCGCTTTTTTCATTTTATATTTATATTAATTATTAATTAATTTGCTTTTATTATTTTATAGTTGCTAAGCTGGTTGCCATTTAAATCCAATACACGCAGAAAATAAATACCTGCAATTAAATTTTGAAGCGGAATATTGATTGTGGTAAGTGAGGTTTTAACAGAACGTTCAGTCATGGTTTCGCCAAAAATATCCGACAATATTATTTTAGCGGTATTGGAATGTACAAGTTGTATTTGTACAGTTAAAATGTCTTTAACCGGGTTAGGAAACACCTTGACAAGCGAACCATTATTTATATTTTTAGACAACAAGTTTTGCTGAACAATTATTGGTTGGTTAAACCCTACCGTATACATTCTGCTTGTTTCGGATACAGTACCAATGGCAGTTTCGCCCAATGTCCATTCCAGTTGTATGGCCGAATATTGACCTACTCCCCCTGCCGAAGAAATTACCGATGGAGTCAATAAATTTTGAGCATAAACTGCGTTAAAGCATAAAAAGAATAATACCATCAGGTAAACCTTTTTCATAAAAAATGTATTAGTAAAGTAAAAAAAGAAATCTCCTTTGGGTTTATAAAAACCTTAAAGGTTGGTGTAATCTTAAAAAATTGGAGATAAATTTAAAATCGGGGAATTTTATAGGAGCTATTTTGAATAGATTTTAAAAGTAGATTTAATTAATTTAAAAAACAAACTAATGTTAATTTTATTTATAAAATATTTTTGTAAGAAATAATTCTGTGCACCCGGGCGGGCTATCCGCAGTACTACGCAGCGCCGTAGATGCAGTTAAAATATTTGTTAAAAAGTATTCGGCGCTTTACGTGGTACTTGCTTCTATCCCTGGTGCTTATAGTCAAAATTGTTTGAAAGAAACACAATAAAGCGGCAGGTTTAAAAAATACAAATTACCAATAATAGGCTTTCTGATTTTTTAAATAAATACGTAGAAAATTTCTGCAATTAAAATACCCAAATCTTAAAATCAATTAATTTTGAACACATTTAAAACCGGTAACCGCCTTCTTATTTTCTTACACCTTCAATTATACTAAAAAGTGACATGGTTGGTATTATGCGTGATATTTTCAATCCGGCCTTATCAAACAATGTATAATATTCTTTTTCAGTTCGCTCACAACCCGGTAAATATTGTAACATTTGTAAATCAAGAAACTTGGCTAATGAGGGTTCATTTTTTTCCGGAACAATCATTTCTACTACCAGTACTTTCCCATTATCTGACATAGACCTCCGGCAATTATCGAGTATAGCAATACATTGTTCATCATTCCAATCATGTATAATGTGTTTCATAATGTAAGCATCGCCACCATCGGGTACATTTTTAAAAAAGTCTCCACCTGCTGTTTCGCACCTGTCGGTAACCCCATGTTCTTTTAATAGTTTTTGTGCCTCGGCAACCGTAGCCGGTGTATCATATATTAATCCCTTCAGTTTAGTATATTTTGCCAGAATTGATGCCAACAAAAATCCATGACCACCACCCACATCCACCAATTTTGAAACCGATGAAAAATCGTAACCATTAACAACTGCCACACTTGTAAATGCGCTATTACTTGTCATGGCATCGTTAAATACCTTACCTGCTTTTTCATTGGTCCAAAAATAATCAAAAGAAGATTTTCCATGCACTTTATCAAATGCAGGTAAGCCTGTTTTAACGCTATAATTTAGTTCGGCCCATGTTTGAAATTGCCAATCGCAAGTAATCATTTCTGCAAAAGCCCGCAAACTACCGGGCACATCACTAAGCAATGGCTCTGCCATTGGCGTTAAGGAAAACTTTTTTTCCGCATCCTCCGCATAAACACCAACACTGGCGCAAGCCCTTAGTACTCTATAAAGTGAGCGTGCATCCAGACTCGTTTGCTGTGATAATTCGTCAGCAGATTTCGGACCATCTTTTAACAGATCTGCAATGCCAAATTCTGCTGTAACACCGATGGCGCGGGATGCGGCAAACCCAAATAAAATTTGCATTAATTGAACCGGAGGAGGTAGTTGTTGTGACATAATTTTTATTTAATTGGAATTATTGAAAAAATGATTGCTAAGTTTTATTAAATTAAAATAAGCTCGGAATTTTATTAATGGTATATAAAATATTTCCCGTCACGAATGGTTTTAAATAAAGCAAATGTTTTTAAACACCTAAATCATTAACTACATTTTTTAGTTAAGCAGTTTTAATTAAAGCCTCTTGTAATTGCTTTATCAAAAACACAATCGAACTACAATTATTTTATAAATTTAAAATTGAAACTTTCAAGTAAAGTAAAAACTATTCACAAAAAAGTAAAACCGTAAACAGGTTAATTGAATTTTTAATTTCGCAGAAGGATATTCAATATCATTTAAAACAATAAAAAGATTAAACCAAAATCTATCTTTTAATCTACAACTAATTTTGATAAAGCAATATTTTATAAAGTATAAAAATAGCATATTTCACTAGAAAGAAATAAATAAAAAGATAATGGTAACTTCTACTTATAATTTGGTGAGCATTTTAATAGAAATGGAAAACAAACCTTAGCTCAAATTTATTTTTCAAAGAAATTAATTAATACCGGGCTAAAAAATATAAATAATATTTGCCGGCGGCCAAAAACTAAATGGAAAGTGCCAACTTCTAATTATGTGAAATTTTTAAGAGGCAGTTATGTACTTTTAAATTTGTTATAAAAAGTATTGTTTAACAACAGAAAGCGTAAAACTATTACTATCATAAATAATGTAGCAAGCATAAGATTAGGCTTAATAATCATTGTATTAAATTGCTATGCCTTATCGGTAACGGCACAAAAGTTTCCAAAATTTACGTTTACGCATATCAATAATTATAGCCAGCTACCTAACCAGGCTTGTAGCTATGTATTTAAAGACAGACAAGGATTTTTATGGATAAGTACTTATGATGGCCTTTGCAGATACGATGGCAGTAATTTTACTGTTTATAGAAATGAGCCTGAAAATACCAACAGCATTGCCAATAATAATACCGGATCAATTACAGAAGATAAAGAAGGAAATATTTGGGTTAGCCAATTAAAAGGTGTTAGTTGTTATACCCCGGCTACAGGAAAGTTTAGAAACTATAGCAGCAATCCGAAAGACAGCAATACGGTCTGGGGAGACTTAGCAGCTATACATATAGATACAGCAGGCAATATTTTTAGCACCTATGGCACGGGAGGAGAATTATGTAAATTTAATAAGCTGTCAAAAAAATTTATTCCATTCTACCCTCACGCAATCAACGAAACCTATAATAATAAAGGTATTGGTAATACTATAAAGGGAACAATGTCTGCACCTCAGATGGATGGCTCCACCTACCTGATGAGCCAGCACGGTATATTTTTATTTGATACAAAAACATATAAAATAACAAGGGTTTGCGATAGCAGTATTTATGACCCGTTAAGTATTTTAAAAGATCATACCGGAAAGCTTTGGCTTGGTGAATGGCATGGCGGAATTAGTATTATTGATGAAACTAATAAAACCAAAAGAAATATAACAGGGGTTTTAAATATAAACCAGCATAAAACAGATAAAAAAGTATTTGCCGGTTTATCCGAATATAAAGACCTGAATGGCAAATATTGGATATTGGCAGAAGAATGGAGTACAGGCAGTCTTATTGTTATAGATCCTTTTACAGAAAAAATTCAATACCAATTAATAACAGTTGAAGGAGAACTAAATTCAAATATATCTGCAGGAACCATATTTTGTGCTGCAGATGGAAAAGTTTATATAACAACAGGTATGGCTGGTTTGCTGGAAGCCAATCCTGTACGCGAATCTATTAATAATGCGTATACATATGAAAGAGGAAAACCCGCTGATATTTTTTATGATAATCTTGTACGAAGTGGCATTCAGCTTGACAACGGAGACTATGCTTTTGGCCTGTTGGAGTACAATGGTATAAGGTTTTACGATAGTAATTTTAATTTTAAAAATGCGGTAAAAACATTTAAATATAAAGGCATTAACTACGATTTAGACGTAAGAAGTTTTTTACGAATTGGTGATAATAAATACTTACTGAGTGGAAAAACAGGTATAATTCTGTTTGATAAAGGTATCTTTTCTCCAATAATTTATTCGGCTAAAAAAAATCAATTTACTGATACTATCATAAAAATGACAAGGGAGCTATTACCAATTAATAAAGAAGAATACTGGGTACGAATGTTAGCAGGAGGTATTAAAATATTTAATTTAAAAACAAAATTATTTACAAAGGAATTTAAATTTGCAGATAAAGAAAAAAAAATAAATCTTGGTAATATTAATAAAATATTATTTGATAAAACAGGTCAGTTATGGATAAGTAATTCGAATGCAATTTTTACTTTCAATAAAATAACGGATGAATTTGTACAATTTCCCATTAATGAACATGGAAAATTTTTATCTGTTATCTACGAATATTGTTTTGATGAAGCAAATGATTTATGGATTACGGGCGATGGGGGATTACTAAAATATAATTTCTTAACAAAAAAAGAAACGCTTTTAACCACCAAAAATGGATTGATAAATAATATTACAGAAAGAGTTGTTGCAGATAAGGATAATAATATTTGGCATACCTGCGAAACAGGAATAAGTATGCTGAATACTACAACAAATGAGATTACAAATTATACCGTAAAAGACGGTTTACCCTTATCAAGGCAAGAATATGATGTTACATTTTTTGTAGACAAATACAATAATTTAATTGTTGGTAACTCCGGGGTAGTAACCCAAATAAATATTAACAGGCTTAATAAATTAATAAATAATAATCCTAAAATAATTATAACAGCTGTACAAGGTTCAGACAGTAGCCTTAATTTACAAGTAAATAATAAATTACAAAAACAGGTAAAAATTAACTTTAACGATTTTCCGGTAAGTATAAATTTTAGCATTATTGATTTTAGCAGCAACTGCGAAAGAAAATATTACTACAGGTATAAAGGAAAAGATACTGCCTGGATAAAAACCAATAATGGATCAGTCTCCCTAAATTATATTATTCCCGGAACATATACCATAGAAGTAACCGGTAAAATTAATAGCAAAGAGTCAGCAAATATGGATAGCATAACTATTACAGTTTTACCAAGATGGTTTGAAACCTGGTTGTTTAAAATTATTTCTATGCTACTTTCAATATGGGTTTTAATAATATTGTACAGGTGGCGACTTAAAACAGTAAGGAATACTGAAATTCAGCAAACAGAAATACAGCGTTTATCTGCAGAGAAATATAAAAATCAATTAGAGCTTTCACAAATCAGCAATTACTTTTCTTCTGCGCTAAAAGATTTAAATACAGAAGAAGAAGTTTTATGGGATGTAGCAAAAAAACTAATAGCAAAACTTGGATTTGAAGATTGCATGATTTACTTGTGGAATGATAGCAAAACAAAATTAGAACAAAAGGCCGGTTATGGTCCCAAAGGTTCGATAGAAGAAATTAACAAGCTTCCCTTTGATGTTTTACCTGGTCATGGTGTTGTAGGGCATGTTGCCCTTACAAAAGAAAACTTGCTAATAGTAGATACCAGTGCCGACAATCGATACAGAGTAGACGAAATGAACAGACTAAGTGAAATATGTGTCCCTATATTGTATGAAAATGAAGTGCTTGGAATTATTGATAGTGAACACAGTCAAAAGGGTTTTTTTACTACCCATCATTTACAACTGTTAATTAATATTGCTGCTAATATTGCCAATAAATTGGTAGAAATTACCAATAAAAATGCACTGAGAAAAAATAAAATAGAATTGGCCAATACCCTTCAGAACTTAAAAGCTGCCCAACTGGATGCGTTGCGCAGCCAGATGAACCCGCATTTTATTTTTAATAGCCTCAACAGTATTGAAAACTTTATTCTTAAAAACGAAAAATTAACTGCCTCTGAATATTTAGGTAAATTTTCTAAACTTATACGTAATATATTAGACAATAGTAAATCAGAAAAAATTGCCCTGGTAAATGAAATAGAGACCTTGCAACTCTATATTGAATTGGAAAGAATAAGAACAAATAATGCATTTGATGTTATTTTTGAAATCCCGGATAATATTTTAGAAGATAATATTATGCTGCCACCCATGCTAATGCAGCCCCATGCAGAAAATGCAATATTACATGGCCTAAGACATTTAGAAGATAAAAAAGGCTTGCTCACCATATCAATAAATATCACCAACGATGAATGCCTGGAGTATATTTTAGCCGATAATGGAATTGGCCGTAAAAAATCAATGGCGCAAAAAAGCCATAACAGTTTTACCCATAAAAGCTATGGTATCGACATTACGAAAAATAGAATTGATTTGTACAACCAAAAATATAATATCAATATAACGTATAAAATAATTGATTTGTATGATGGTGGCAACAAACCAATAGGTACAAAAATTATTATTATTATTCCACTTTTATAAAATTAAAAAAAATGATAAAAGCTATCATTATTGATGATGAAAACCATTGCATTCAAACCTTACAGGAGAAAATAAAAATTTACTGCCCTGCAATTGAAGTACAGGCAAATTTTAACAAACCACAAAAGGCAATTGAATACCTGGAGGCAAATACGCCGGATGTAGTTTTTTTAGACATTGAAATGCCCATTATAAATGGGTTTAGTTTATTGGAAAAATTAAAAGAAATAAATTTTAAAATTGTTTTTACCACAGCATATGATCAGTTCGGTATTAAAGCAATTAAATTTAGTGCCTTCGATTATTTATTAAAACCGGTTGATAAAGAGGAATTAATCGCGATGGCAGAAAAGTTACAGCTAAAGCATAAAAACTTTTCGATTGATGAACAATTAAAAGTACTGCTGCAGCAATTACAAAATACTAATCTGGAGTTGCTTAAAATAAGCGTACCAACATTTGACGGTATATTTTTCCCGTTTGTGAAAGATATTGTAAGGGTAGAAAGCTCAAACAATTACAGTACCTTATTTTTCACCAACGGTAAAAAACTAATTGTGAGTAAAACATTAAAAGAATTTGAAGACCTGCTGGTAAATTATAATTTCTTCAGGGTTCATAATTCGCACCTTATCAATATTAAGATGATCAGCAAATATAATAAAGCAGATGGCGGATCTATAGAATTAGATAATGGAGACACCATTGAAATTTCAAGAAGAAGAAAAGATGATTTTTTAAAATTGATAGGATAATAAACATCCTTATTGTTATCTAAATTTTGATACTAATATTTTGTAAAACCCAGGTAGACCTTATACATACTATTAAAGCCTACCTGAAGTTATTCAATGCTAATGTCCTTTTATCCAACCGCCATCTACAGCCAATGATTGGCCGGTAATATAACTTGCTCTTTCGCTTACTAAAAACGCAGCAGCGGCAGCAAATTCTGCCGTGGTGCCAAAACGCTTCATAGGTATGGTTTCTATTACTTCATTAACTTTTGGATTTTTTTCAATTAAATGCTTTAACCGGTTTGTTGTGGTATAACCCGGCAGTATATTATTGACGGTAATACCATAAATAGCCACTTCATTGGAAAGGCTTTTTACCAAACCCAATAAACTTGTGCGAACCGCATTGGAGGAAATTAAATTATCTGCGGGTTGTTTTACAGTAATAGAAGTAATGGTTAAAATTCGGCCAAAACCTTTTTTTTTCATTGCGGGTAAAACTTGTTGGATGATATCTACCGCACTTAAAAACAATAAATTGTATAAATACTTCCAATCATCCAATTTAAACTGCTCGAATGGGCCTGCAGCAGGTCCTCCGGTATTGGTAACCAATATTTCAATAGGTCCGAATGCCTGTACACTTTGTTCAACTAAATTTTTGCGTTGCACTTCATCTGTAATATCACAAATTATGGATACCACATTATTGGGCGCAATAGCCTCAATTTCGGCCTTGGTAGCTGCAAGTGCAACAGCATCTGTTCCGCAAATAATAACTTTTGCGCCTTCATTAGCCAATTCAATTGCAACGGCTTTACCCAGGCCCTTGCTTGATGCCAATACCAGTGCCACTCTATCTTTAATCCCTAAATCCATTCTTTATTTTTTTAAAACTTTTTATTGCTTATTTCCTAAGGTAATTATCCGACCCATCAATCCAATCCTGTCTTGGTGGAGCAAATGTATCGGTCTCCACTACCCTTCCAATCATTAATGCCTTATGCCTGCGGTTACCCGGAATTATGATTGCATCTCCGGCAGTTAAATCAAGGGTATTTTCTTCATTGTCGTCAAACCAAAACCTAAGCGTTCCTTCCAAAACTTCCGTAATTTGTTCATTATCATGTGAGTGCCAGGGTACCGTAAATCCATCTTCAAATTGCATCTTAGCAATCATAACTTTTTCTCCGTGAATGAATTGACGCTTCATTTTTTCATTTACCTGTTCTACAGGCACTGTATTCCAATTAATTTTTTGCATTAGTTTTTTATTATTGATTGATTAAATTATTAGTTTCAACGGGCACTAACCAATTGCGTTTATCCGCTATTGTACCGGCCCTTAAGCCATTTATTTCTTTGTAAAGCATGTTGCTTAGTTTTTCACCTTCAACAGGTAAAACCATACGTATATCGCCATGTGTAATTTCAGCAATATGCGACACTACTGCTGCCGTTCCCGAACCAAAGGCTTCTTTTAAAATACCATTTTTATGGGCCTCCAATACTTCATCAATAAAAATATCCCGAACTTCTACCTTAATATTTTTTTCTTTCAAAATATCAATAAAATAAGTTCTTGTAGTTCCTTTTAATACAGCACCACTAAGTTTAGGTGTAATCACCGTATCGCCAATTACAAAAAATAAATTCATCATGCCGGCTTCCTGGATCTTTTTAAAAGCCGGACTTTCCAACCAAATAATCTGGTCGAACCCTTTTTGTTTTGCAAGCTGGCTTGCCAATAAGGAACCTGCATAATTACCGCCTGCTTTAGCTTCTCCGGTACCTCCGGGTACGGCTCTTATCAGCATTTGTTCAGTTACTAATTTAACAGGTTGTGTAAAATAAGGTTGCACCGGACCGGCATAAATATAAAAAGTATACGTATCTGAAGGTGTAACGGCCAAAGAACTTTCTGTGGCGAACATGGTTGGACGAAGGTATAATGCACAGCCTTCTTTTGTGGGAATCCATTCTTTTTCTAAACCTGTAATTGCTTTTAAGGCAGCTAAAAATATAGCAGGGGGAATAACAGGCATACACATCCTTTCGGCAGAATGGTTAAAGCGCTCAATATTTAAATCGGGTCTTAATAATTTTGGAACACCATCTGCACCCATCGTTGCTTTCATCCCTTCAAAAATACACTGGCAATATTGCAGGGCTTTCGATTGTGGGTCAAGTACAAAACCCTGGTAGGGTATTATTCTAAAATCGCCCCATTGCCCATCTGCATAATCCATCACAAACATATGGTCGGAGGTATATTTGCCAAACGGAATATTATCGAAATCGATATTCGTTAATTTTGAATTGGTAGTTTTTGTTATTTTAATATCCATACTAAATATATTCGATGATTGTTTGGTAAAAATATGATTTACCAGTTAACAAAAATTATTTATTGATAATCAATATTATTTTACAACAAAATCTTATTTGAACATTAATATTTATGCACTATTTCAATGCTGTTAAAGTGATCAATATTGCCATTTTTATAAAAACTTTACATCGTTTAGTGCCTATTTTTTTCTAAAATAATGCTTTCGTCATTTTTATTCCGCTCCTTATTCACCAAACAAAAAGCTATAACCACAAATACAAAACCCAAACAAAAGCCTGCCAGCACATCAGAGGGATAATGCACATTTAAAACAATCCTGCTAAGCCCAATCGTAAACGTACTTAATAGTAAACAAAATGCAATAATGTATTTTACAGATTTTTTTAAGGTTGTTTGAAATATAAGGAAAGCTATTAAACTACAAAAAACAAAAGAAGAAAGGGAATGTCCGCTTGGAAAACTATAACCAACTATTGATTTAATAAGTGGTATTGAGGGACGATGTCTTTTAAATATGTTCTTTAATATAAACATTAATGTTGTACTTAAACTACCTGTAAGGGCAACACCAATAGCATAGGATTTATTTTTTTTAAATAAATAAAATACAATTAAAATAATATAGGCAGGCAATAGAAACTGGGCAGATCCAAAAAAAGTATAAACAATCATAAACTCAATTAATGCCTGCGTTTCATGGGTACGAACATAGCTTATAACCAACGTATCAAAATCAATACTATTTTTTAAAACAATTTCAGCAGCAATGTAAATAAATAAACCCGAAGCAAGAATTACCATTAACCAAATTAAAAACCAAACTTTTAAAATATCGCGATTTATGATCCCCATTATATTTATTATTTCAAATTATTAGCAACACTAATTAAATGGATATTGCAGGAACAATTATTTCCAAAGCATTTAAAATTATATCAGCCTTAACCTTATTTACCTTACCCAAATATTCACCATCAACCTGAAAATGAGCTTTTCGCTTGGACTGGATAAGCAATGAATTTGTTTGAAATATTTCCGTCTTATGCGGATCATAAGGTTCATGCGATATGACCATTTTAAAAATTTCACGAAACGATATTTTTTTAACAGCAATTACTTCAAATACATCATCATCTAATTTACCAAGTGGATTTATCAGCGCCCCGGTGCCATATTGTGTTGCGTTGGCAATTACAACCATGGCAGCTTTAAGCTTTATCTTTTTATTTTGAAACTTCAATTCAATCATCAAATACCGATGAACCCATAAAGCTTTTACAGCTGCTTTAAGGTACCCCCACATTCCCCGACCTGTTTGTGTTTCAAAATTTTTTATTACAAAAGCATTAAAACCAATGTCGCTGAGGTGAAGGCACAACTCATCATTAATTTTTATTGCATGCACTTTTTTTGAATATCCATTTATTAATCCACTCAATGCTACTATTGGGTCGTTGCTTATACCAAGCTCTTTTGCCAAACCATTGGCAGAACCTGCAGGTAATATACCGATTGGTATATTTTTTTGCAATAAACATTCCGCAACTAATTTAACTGTACCATCGCCCCCGACAGCAACTACCTGATCGGGAGAAAAATTTTGTATTTTATCTTTTATCTTTTGAATATCACAATTTACCGGCAAACTAAAGCAATCGATAGTAAAATCAGAAAGTTCAAAATAATTTTTTATTATTGAACACCAATCTATTTCACCATTACCAGAACCCGGGTTAATAATAAAAAGTAATTTATTGCGCTTGTTTTCAATCATAGCTTGCAAAATTATTTTCGTTTAATTAAATTTACATACAATTGTTACACCAATTTAAAATAATCATAATATTAAAAGGACTATTGTATTAAATTACATGATCAATAGCAATATGGTAAATGATATAGTTAACAATAAGGCTACCGTAAAAGTATATCATGGTTATGGGCACAAAAATAACTGTATTATTTTCGGACATGTGTTAGCAGGCAAACCTGTTATTAGAAAACGATATAGTAATAATGTTCTATTAAATATTTTTCAGCTCATTAAATTATTTTTTGTAAAACCATTGCCCAATTTACCGGTAATGCTGCAGTGGAGAGCACAAAAATTATATGGTAAAACAGAGGCAGATGGTTTTTTTAAATTTGAATGGCAATCGGATACAACCATTACTGCAGGCTGGCATGCTGTAATTGTATATTTACTAAATGCTGAAGGCCAACCAACCAGCATCGGAGACGGTAAAATATTTATTCCTCATCTCACGCAGTATGCATTTATTTCGGATATTGATGACACGGTGTTGGTTTCTCATTCTTCCAGGTCCGGAAAAAGATTACGGGTTTTGTTTACTAAAAATCCGCGAAGCAGAAAAACTTTTGCAGATGTGGTTAAACATTATCACTTACTTTCTTTAGCGCATGCTGAGCCCGGGATACCAAATCCATTTTTTTATGTATCCAGCAGTGAATGGAATTTATATGATGACCTGAATGAATTTTTTAAACACAATGGTTTACCAAAGGGCGCCTTTCTGTTAAATGGAATAAAAAAATGGTACCAATTATTTAAAACAGGTAAAACAAAACACCAGGGAAAATTAATAAGGATCCTAAGAATTTTAGACGCCTTTCCAAAACAACGTTTTATTTTATTGGGAGATAATACACAAAGTGATCCGGAAATTTATGCCGCATTAGCCAACAAATATCCTGATAAAATACATGCTATTTATATTAGAAACATCAATGCAAAAAAAGCTGTAGTCACAACAGAATTATTGACTTCAATACCAAATAAATTGATTTATACCTGCCTGTTTAAAACTAATGCAGATGCTATTGAGCACAGTAAAAGTATCGGTTTAATTGAGGGTTAAATTTTACTAAAGGGCATCTGCCATTCAACGCTGAATTGTTTAAACATTCCTTGTTTCTTTTTATAATAAAGATTGCAGTCATTATATTGTTGAAAGCAATTATAGAAACTAATGGATAGCCTAAGCGTATGTTGAAAAGGAAATTTTTCAAACTACGCAATAAATAAACATTTTACAAGAACGCTACTTAGTTAGATTTAACTCAAACAAAAAATTCGTAAATTTGAATTGAAATAGTTTTTTATGGGTTTAATTTATGCAGATATAGAATTAATAAATGCCGGCGATATAACCTTAGCGCGAAAATATTTTATTGGGCAGGATGAAATAAAACATTTGAGTATAAAGATGCTGGTAGATACGGGTGCATATAATTTATGTATCAATGAAAGTATTCAGGCTCAATTAGATTTGCCATTTGTTGAAAAACGTAAAGGCCAGTTAGCTAACGGCTCCATAGAAGAATATGACTTTGTTGGGCCTGTGGTTTTAAAATTTAAAAATAGACAAACCGTTTGTAATGCCCTGGTGTTTCCCGGAGATAATGAACCACTTTTAGGTGCGATTCCATTGGAAGACATGGATGTTCTGATTCATCCCCTAAAACAAGAATTGATCGTAAATCCTGATCATCCTTATTATGCACAGATGAAGTTGAAGTGAGGGAGGGAAATAAAAATTTTTGGAATTGTTTAAGGTCTTTTTTTAACCTGCCAAACTCTTCTTTTGTTGTATTATGACCTCCCACAAAAATTGCAGTTGCTTTGCCTTTAAGCAATCCTTATTTCCTTTGGAACTTTTTAGTTAATTTTTCTTGGCATCCGAGTCTCCAAAATCACAAACTCACACTCTTTAAACTTAAAATTTCTCAGGTGAGTCCTCTCCATGAATTTTATTGCTCCAGCTGTTATCACCAACTGCAGGGCTCGCCGCCGATGTAGTTTTACAGACATGTGAAAAAAATAATGCGTTTTTTATTATCGAAAGGTATATTTTTTTGAAGAAATTTTAATGTTGCAGTATTACTAACTTGCGGCGAGTCCTGCGCTTATGCTACTTCAAATAGTTTTATAATTTATGCAGATCCCCTGTGAAGTTTTAAGTTGTGAAGTTAGTTTAGTTGAGTTGGAGACTCGGAAGGGAAGGGAGTTTTATATTTCTCACCTGAAAAAGGTAGCTCGATTTTTATTGTAATTGACACTGCTTCTGTTTCTGTATTGTAAAATAATACCCCTTCCGTTTTGTCGTCCATTTGCCCAATAATAATACCTTCTTTATTCCATACCGAAGATTTTCCTGCACAATCATAACCACCTGACGATCCGATAAAATTAGTCATCAATACCGTCATTTTATATTTTTGAGCAATGATAGCAAGCTTTTCTATATCACTATCAATACCGTTTACACTATTTAATACACTGGCAATGTAAATAGTAGCCTTATTTTTAAAAGCTAATTCGGAGTGTTCAGGAATTGACAATTCATAACAAATAGCAGGCGCTATTATATGCTGACCAAATTTTAAATAAACCTGATTTTTGCCTGCGGTAAAAATCGCAGATTCACTTGGATATAAATGTTGTTTGGAATAAGTAATGCGCTCTTTATGAGGTTGAAAAATGACCATACTAATGAACAGGTCCTTGCCAAGTTTTGTAGGAAGCCCCACGCCAATGATAATGTTATTTAGGTTACTTTGTTCCTGAAAATAGTCCAACCGTTTGTCAGCTTGCGTGGTGGCTAATTCACTCGCCAAGTGAGGTTCATAACCTGTTAGCGAAAGCTCTGGAAATATTAAGATATCCGCATTTTGATCAATAGCAATATTCAAGAATCTTTTATGTATTTCTAAATTTTGTGCAATGTCACCCTCGATAGGTTTTGTCTGGCCGATGCAAATTATCATTGTAGTTTTTTAAAAATGAATATTGGCTTTAAATGTGTCAACTAAAATTCAGCAATTTGAAGTTAGCCATAAATAAAAAAAGGAGCAAGAAATTAATCCTGCTCCTTAAAATTTATAAAACAATTATTTAAAAACTATTCTTCTTCATCAAAGCTCATCGCCTCTTTGGTGGTCATCAGCAATTCATATTCTTCCTTGCTTCCAACGATCATGTTTTCAAATTCGCGTAAACCTGTACCTGCTGGTATTGGGTGACCGGTAATAACGTTCTCTTTCAAGCCCATCATTAAATCCAGTTTGCCATTGATGGCTGCACTGCTCAATACCTTGGTGGTTTCCTGGAATGAAGCGGCGGATATCCAACTTTGTGTACCCAATGAAGCTTTTGTAATACCCAACAACAACGGTGAAGAAGTAGCTGGTTTAGCATCACGGAATTCAACTAATTTTCTGTCTGCTCTTCTTAAGATAGAATTTTCTTCTCTAACCTCACGAAGTGTAACAATCTGACCAGTTTTTAATTTGCCACTTTCGCCATGTTCAGTAACAACCTTTTTATCAAAGATGTTATCGTTCTCGGTATTAAAGTCCAATTTATCTTCTGTATCACCTTCTAAGAATATGGTATCACCCGCATCTTCGATGGTTACTTTACGCATCATCTGACGAACGATTACTTCAACGTGCTTGTCGTTGATCTTCACACCTTGTAAACGATACACTTCCTGAATTTCATTTACAACATATTCCTGTACTGCAAAAGGTCCTTTAATTGCTAAGATATCTGCAGGTGCTGTCTGGCCATCACTTAATGCGGCGCCGGCTTTTACAAAATCACCATCCTGAACCAAAATCTGACGGGTTAATGGAACTAAGTATTTTCTTACAACACCATCTTTTGCTTCAACAATAATCTCTCTGTTACCACGCTTAATATTACCAAATGCAACCACACCATCAATTTCGCAAACAACCGCAGGGTTACCCGGGTTACGTGCTTCAAATAATTCTGTTACTCTTGGCAAACCTCCCGTAATATCCTTCAATTTGCTTAACACCCTTGGAATTTTAACCAGTACCTGTCCGGCGCGTACTGAGTTTCCTTCTTCTAAAACAATATGACTACCTACCGGTAAGTTATAAGATTTATGCTCCTTTCCTTCAATAATAATAGAAGGTAATTTGGTTTTATCTTTTGTTTCAATAACCACTTTTTCTTTATGGCCGGTTTGCTCATCCGCTTCTTCTCTAACAGTTACGCCTTCAATTACAGCTTCAAATTTAAGCTTACCAACTATTTCAGATACAATAACATTATTGAACGGATCCCAGGTACAAATAACTTCTCCTTTGGTAACTTTCTGTCCGTCTTTTACATTCAGCGTAGCACCGTAAGGAACGTTATTGGTAATTAATAAACGATCATTTTTTACATCCATGATACGAACCTCACCGGTACGGCCGATAACTACATTGATCTTTTTGCCTTCTGCATCTTCCGTAGCAACGGTACGCAAACCATCAAATTGAATTGTACCATCAAACCTTGCAGGCATTGTAGATTCTACCGAAGCAGAACCTGCCACACCACCCACGTGGAAAGTACGTAAGGTTAACTGTGTACCCGGCTCACCAATACTTTGAGCAGCAATAATACCTACAGCGTCACCTTTTTGTGCAGTATAACCTGTTGCCAGATTTTTACCATAACATTTTACACAAACACCACGCTTGCTTTCGCAAGTTAATACCGAACGTATTTCAACAGTTTCAATGCTGCTTTCTTCAATACGCTGCGCCATTTCATGCGTGATTTCTTCGTTTGCACGAACCAACATTTTATCAGAAATAGGATCAATTACATCATGTAATGAAATACGGCCTTCAATTCTATCTGATAATTGCTCAATGATATCCTCATTGTCTTTTAAAGCGCTGGTTGCAATACCACGAAGGGTTCCGCAATCTTCATCTTTAATAACAACATCCTGTGCCACATCCACCAAACGACGGGTTAAGTAACCGGCATCTGCTGTTTTAAGTGCAGTATCCGCCAAACCTTTACGGGCACCATGCGTAGAGATAAAGTACTCCAATACATTCAGGCCATCTTTAAAGTTTGATAAGATAGGGTTCTCAATGATCTCACTACCGGAAGAACCGGATTTACGTGGTTTTGCCATCAAACCCCTGATACCAGCCAACTGTTTAATTTGTTGCTTACTACCACGAGCTCCTGAATCAAGCATCATATACACAGAGTTAAAACCTTGCTTATCTGCTGCTAATTCTTTAATTAATGTTTCGGTGATCCTGGTATCTACCCTACTCCAAATATCTACTGTTTGATTATACCGCTCGTTATTGGTAATTAAACCGGTATTGTAATTTTCCCAAACCTCATCAACCTCTACAGTTGCATTATCAATCAATTGTTGTTTGATATCCGGAATGATCAGGTCATTAATATTGAACGACAATCCACCACGGAACGCCATACGGTATCCCAAAGTTTTAATATCATCCAAAAATTTTGCCGTGATAGGAACGTTGGTCCATTTAATAATGTCACCAATAATTTCTCTTAAAGATTTTTTGGTTAACAATGCATTGATGAAACCTACGCTTTTTGGAACATGCTGGTTAAATAAAACACGACCAACAGTTGTTTCAATTAATTTATTTGTAAGGGTACCATCATCATTTCTATAATTCGCTTTTACACGGATGTTAGCATGAAGATCGATACGCTGTTCGTTGTAAGCTATAATTACCTCTTCAGCAGAGTAGAAAGCCTTTCCTTCGCCTTTTACTTTTTCTGTTTCAGTAGATTTTTTACCCTTGGTAATATAATACAAACCGAGCACCATATCCTGTGAAGGAAGGGTAATTGGCGTACCATTCTGAGGGTTCAAAATGTTATGAGATGATAACATCAATAACTGTGCTTCCAATACCGCAGCATTACTTAACGGCACGTGAACAGCCATCTGATCACCATCAAAATCCGCATTAAAGGCAGTTGTTACCAACGGATGTAATTGAATCGCTTTTCCTTCTATCAATTTTGGCTGAAACGCCTGAATGGACAAACGGTGAAGCGTTGGGGCCCTGTTCAACATGATCGGGTGACCCTTCAATATATTTTCTAAGATATCCCAAATAACAGCTTCTTTTTTATCTACCAGTTTACGGGCAGACTTCACTGTTTTTACGATACCTCTTTCAATTAATTTGCGAATTATAAATGGCTTAAACAATTCAGCAGCCATATCTTTTGGAAGGCCACATTCATGCATTTTCAATTCCGGTCCTACCACAATTACCGAACGTCCGGAATAATCCACACGCTTACCCAATAAATTCTGACGGAAACGACCTTGCTTACCTTTTAATACATCACTTAAAGATTTCAATGCACGACCACCTTCTGCTTTAACGGCATTGGATTTACGGCTATTATCAAATAAGCTATCAATAGCTTCCTGTAACATACGTTTTTCATTACGTAAGATTACTTCAGGAGCTTTAATTTCTAATAATCTTTTTAAACGATTGTTACGGATGATAACCCGACGATACAAATCATTTAAATCTGAAGATGCAAAACGACCTCCATCCAATGGAACCAATGGACGTAATTCTGGCGGTATAACAGGAATGTACTGCATTACCATCCACTCGGGACGGTTGTTAATTCTTGTATTGGCATCACGGAAACTTTCTACTACGCTCAAACGCTTTAAGGCATCTGCCTTACGTTGCTGAGAAGTTTCGTTTGCTGCTGAGTTACGCAAATCAAAACTCAACTGATCTAAATCGATGCGTTGCAAAAGATCATGCACTGCTTCGGCACCCATTTTAGCGATGAATTTATTAGGATCTTCATCAGATAAAAATTGGTTGTCTTTTGGAAGGGTATCCAAAATATCCAGATATTCTTCTTCAGTTAATAAATCACCAAAATTTTGACCTTTATCAGCACGAATACCAGACTGGATAACTACGAAACGCTCGTAATAAACAATGGTTTCCAATTTCTTGGAACTCATACCTAATAAATAACCAATTTTATTTGGTAAAGATTTAAAATACCAAATATGAACAACAGGTACCACCAATTTGATGTGACCCATTCTTTCGCGACGAACTTTCTTTTCTGTTACTTCTACACCACATCTATCACAAACAATTCCCTTATAACGAATACGCTTATATTTTCCACAAGCACATTCATAATCTTTTACCGGGCCAAAAATTCTTTCGCAAAACAAACCATCTCTTTCGGGTTTGTAGGTACGATAGTTAATGGTCTCAGGTTTCAACACTTCTCCGAAGCTTTTTTCTAAAATGCTATCGGGAGAAGCCAAACCAATGGTGATTTGTGAAAAAGTTGATCTGGGACGATTTTCTTTTTTGAATGCCATATTCTAATAGTTGATATTTTTTTTTAAATGATAATTGACAATACTTTACGAATCATCATTAATCTTTTCGAACACCGTTGAACCATAAATCTAAATAAAACCGCAAATCCCCTCTCTTTTGGAGAGGGGGGTTGAAGTAAGTTATTTATTCGAAAGTTAAGTCTAGACCTAAACCTCTAAGTTCATGTACCAATACGTTGAATGATTCAGGAACACCCGGACGAGGAATATTTTCACCTTTCACAATTGCTTCGTATGTTTTTGCTCTTCCGATGATATCATCAGATTTAAGCGTTAACAATTCCTGCAATATGTTTGAAGCGCCATATGCTTCCAATGCCCAAACCTCCATTTCACCAAAACGCTGTCCACCAAATTGCGCTTTACCGCCCAATGGTTGCTGGGTAATTAAACTGTATGGTCCGATTGAACGGGCATGCATTTTATCATCCACCATATGGTGAAGCTTGATGATGTAGATAATACCTACTGTTGCTTTCTGATCAAAGCGATCACCGGTTTCACCATCATATAAATAGGTATGTCCGAAGGTAGGTAAGTCTGCATCTTTAATATAACCTGCGATCTGATCTACACTTGCACCATCAAAAATTGGCGTTGCAAATTTTAACCCTAATTTTTCGCCGGCCCATCCAAGTACAGTTTCGTAAATCTGTCCAAGGTTCATACGACTAGGTACGCCCAACGGATTTAATACGATATCTACCGGAGTACCATCAGCTAAGAAAGGCATATCCTCCTGACGAACGATCTTAGCAACAATACCCTTGTTACCGTGACGACCCGCCATCTTATCTCCCACTTTCAGCTTACGTTTTACCGCTAAGTAAACTTTGGCCAATTTCAATACACCTGCAGGTAATTCATCACCAATGCTAATGTTGAACTTCTCTCTTTTATACCTGCCTAACTCTTCGTTAAATTTAATACTGTAGTTATGGAGTAAGGTGTTGATAAGGTCATCGGTTTTTACATCACCTGTCCATCCCAAAGGATTAACATTTAAGTAATCAATATTGCTTAAATTCTTTTGATTGAATTTGGCACCTTTACCAACCAATACTTCACCAAAATTATTGCTGACACCTACAGAAGATTTGTCTTTCAACAAGGTCTGTAATTTATTAACCAACATTTCTAAAATATCGATCTCATTCTTTTCATGCGTTTTTTCAATCTTGTCAAGAGAAGCTTTCTCTCTAACTTTCGCATTCTTATCTTTTTTGGCGCGTTGAAACAATTTCTTGTTTATCACAACACCTTCCGTACCACTTGGAGCTTTTAATGAGGCATCTTTAGCATCTCCGGCTTTATCACCAAAGATGGCACGTAACAACTTCTCTTCAGGAGTTGGATCGCTTTCACCTTTTGGAGTTATTTTACCAATGATGATATCACCTTCTTTAATATGAGCACCAATTCTGATGATACCGTTTGCATCCAGATCTTTAGTAGCTTCTTCACTTACGTTAGGAATATCGGGCGTTAATTCCTCTTCGCCTAATTTAGTATCTCTAACTTCGGTTTCAAACTCACTAATATGTATAGAAGTAAATAAATCTTCTTTAACTACTTTTTCAGATATTACGATGGCATCCTCAAAGTTGTAACCTTTCCATGGCATGAACGCCACTTTCAGGTTACGGCCTAAAGCCATTTCACCACCTTTTGTTGCATAACCTTCTGTTAAGAAATCACCTTCAACAACCTTTTGTCCTTTAACAACAGCAGGGCGCAAGTTGATACAAGTTTCCTGGTTGGTGCGGATAAATTTGGTTACTTTATATATTTTAAGGTCTTCTTCAAAACTTACTAATTGTTGTAATTCGCTTCTGTTATAACGAACATGAATTTCGTTACCATCAACATATTCTACAACACCTGTACCTTCTGCATGTAACTGAATCCGTGCATCGCGGGCTGCTTTACCTTCCAAACCTGTACCTACAATTGGAGATTCCAAACGTATTAACGGTACTGCCTGGCGTTGCATGTTTGATCCCATCAAAGCACGGTTAGCATCATCATGTTCAAGGAACGGAATCAAGGAAGCACTTAAACCAACAATCTGGTTTGGCGCCACATCCATGTATTCCACTTCATTTTTATCTAAGATTGGGAAATCACCTGTCTGGCGACTCTTGATCTTATCTTCAATAAAGTTTCCTTTATCATCCATGCCAATATTTGCCTGTGCAATTTTAGCGGTATCTTCTTCTTCAGCGCTCAAGAAAATGGTTTTCTTCATATCCACTTTACCATTATCAACTTTGCGGTAAGGTGTTTCAATAAAGCCCATCGCATTGATTTTGGCATGTACACAAAGTGTAGATATCAAACCAATGTTTGGACCTTCGGGGGTTTCGATTGTACAAAGACGACCGTAATGAGAATAGTGAACGTCACGAACCTCAAAACCAGCTCTTTCTCTGCTTAAACCGCCCGGTCCAAGTGCGGAGATACGACGCTTATGCGTGATCTCACTTAAAGGATTAGTTTGATCTAAAAACTGGGACA
>JAYTHI010000253.1:0-11497 GCA_043732685.1 Ferruginibacter sp.
TTCATCACTTTATCCCATAGCAAGGGTATTCTTTTAATCCAGATAAGTTCTCTTTTTGCAATGCCGGCTTCTTGTGCGGGCGTACCCCAATAGGTTTTATTACCTTCCAAATTACTGGTTACGCCGGTGGTGCCAAGGAGCACTGCGTTTTCGCCAATGGTTAAGGTTTTATTTACAATTACGCAACCCCATAAGGTAACGCCATCCATAATTGTAACGCCCCCTGCTACAACAACCTGGGCAGCGAGCAAACAATTTTTACCAATTACGGTATCATGCCCAATATGGATAAGGTTATCAAATTTAGTACCCCGGCCAATTTTTGTGGTGGCACTAACGCCCCTGTCGATTGTGCAGTTAGCACCTATTTCAACATCATCTTCAATTAAAACAATGCCGCAGCTGGGCATTTTTTTATACCATACTGCTCTATTTTTATTGGTATTAAAATAAAAGGCGTCACCGCCAATTACGGTACCGGAATGAATTTCAACATTATTGCCAATGGTACAATTATCGTAAATACTTACATTAGGATGAATGATGCAATTATTACCTATACGTACCTGATTGCCTATAAATACATTTGGCATAATTATACTACCCCCGCCAATAATTGCGCTGTCGCTGATGGCTTTTAAAGAAGGTGTAAACGGCGCGAAATGCTGTACTATTTTACGGTAAGCTTCAAAAGGATTCTCTGAAATCAATAAGGCTTTTCCTTCAGGCACTTCAACCATTTTGTCGATAATAATAAAACTTGCAGCGCTGGTAATACACTTGTCGTAGTACTTTGGATGATCAACAAAAACAAGGTCACCAATTTCAACATTATGTAATTCGTTTATGCCTGTGGCCTGGCCATTTACATTACCAACTAATTGCGCATTAATAAATGTTGCGATCCATTGTATTGAAACCGGAGAAGGGAATTGCATGTATTATTTTTTTTGCAAAGGTAGCCTGCTTTATTTTATTTAAGGATGCAAACAAATTTTGCACGCATCAGCGAAATTGATGGCCATTTTATTAAAAATTTTAAATTATTTTTTATTATTAAAGCGGTATAAAATAAAATAAAAAAGGGTGCTGATAAAAAGTTCAGCTACCAAAAATTTGGATGGATATTATAAAAATAAATTTATGGCGATATGGCTTCAATAGCAGTAACGACAATAGTTTCAGGCGACGGGACAATTTTATTTATGAGGTATTTTATTTACTGGAAATATAAAACAATGTTGAATAAGCAGACATAAATCATTCAATATTTACAGCCTTTTCCACAGCCACAAAAAAAATGTGCATAAAATATTTACAAATATTTTATTGGTTAGAAAAAATTCTTTTTAATATTGTGTAAGGAAATTTATTTCCTGGTACTTACTAACCCATTTATATAACAAAGCCTGGCTATAAAATGTCGGGCTTTATTATTTTTACAGCAAGGGGTTTCTATTATTTATCTTACTGCAATCACCTAATTTTACACTTCATAAATTTAAGATCTCTTTGGAATATTATTGCATCATTTACAAGCCATTCAATGTGTTGTCTCAGTTTACTTCCGGAGAAGGCAAGGCTACGCTTAAAGATTTTTTTGAAGTACCTACTGATGTATACGCCGTAGGGCGTTTAGATTATGATAGTGAAGGCTTGCTGCTATTAACCAACGATAAAAAATTAAACCACCAGTTATTGAATCCACTTTTTTCACACGAGCGTGAATATTGGGCACAGGTTGAAGGTGAAATAACAGACGAGGCGATCTACGATATCCAAAACGGTGTGGATATAACAGTAGATGGTAAACCTTACCGGACCAGGAAGGCTAAAGCTGCTAAATTTATTACCCCACCTGCAGTGGCAGACAGAAACCCGCCTATTCGTTTTAGAAAAAATATAGCTACCAGTTGGGTTAAACTTATTTTAACAGAAGGTAAAAACCGACAGGTGCGCAAGATGACTGCAGCAGTTGGTTATCCAACCCTACGGCTTATAAGACAGCGTATAGAAAAATGCTCTATTGAATCGCTCAATCCGGGAGAAATGCGTTTACTTACCCAGGGAGAGGCCTATCATTTTTTATTTCCCGGGAGAAATGATGCTGTTAAACCAAGCAAATGATTTTATTTCGTATAACTTGTAGCCGTTTGGTAAATCCATGCTTTTAAAACAATAGAATTATGCTTAAATCGATGACAGGCTTTGGCCGTGCAGAACAGACCGTTAATGATAAAACCTTTTTGGTAGAAATAAAATCGCTTAATGGTAAGCAGTTTGAAATGCAGTTAAGGTTACCCCCATTGTTACGCCCTTACGAATTTGAGATACGCAATATTTTGCAGGAACAATTGGTGCGGGGTTCTATTGATTGTGTAATCACCATTAAACAAAATGGCACTTCAAAACCAGTAAATATCAACACCGATTTAATTAAAGCCTATTACCGACAAATTGAAGATTTGGCAGGAGAATTAAATATAGATACCAACTCTGTCTTAAGTGCCTTATTGCGCCTGCCGGAAGTAGTGACGCCTACAACAGATATGCTGAATGATAATGATTTTGCAGATTTTAAAAATGTATTGCATACTGCCCTCGCAGAATTAATAAAACATAGGGAAGAAGAAGGAGCAAGCCTTGAGAAAGATCTTATACAGCGCATTACCAATATTAATGCGCAGGAAGAAGTAATTGTGCTGCTGGAGCCCAACCGCATGAAGCGCATAAGAGAAGAGATCGTACAATTACTGGAAACGCATGTAGGTAAAGAAAATTACGATGGTAACCGGCTGGAGCAGGAACTTATTTACTACATCGAAAAAGTTGATATCCACGAAGAGCAGGTACGCTTAAAACAGCATTGCGAATATTTTATTGAATTACTTGCCAATAAAGATGAGGCAAAAGGTAAAAAATTATCTTTTGTAATTCAGGAAATTGGGCGTGAAATTAATACTACCGGCAGCAAGGCCTATGATGCTGATATTCAAAAATGCGTGGTAACCATGAAGGATGAGTTGGAAAAAGCAAAAGAACAGATTTTAAACGTTTTGTAAGACAGCTTTTTTTATTACCTAACCAACAAGTTTTATTTTTATATAAATTTTATTTGTGACAACAAAGGCTTCTTTACCGGCAAACCAATCCCTGCTACTTTATATGTTAATGGTAAGTGTTGGCGCATGGCTATCAGCCTGCACCCAACTGGATATTTTTGAAAAAAATAACCCTATTCCAAACCATCAATGGAGTTATGGGTTAAAGCCCGAGTTTGATTTTTTAATTCAGGATACAACAGCTTCTTATAATTTATATGTGGTGCTGCGGCATACAGATGCGTACCGGTATAATAATCTTTGGGTAAATGTGGGCACCCAATCCCCAAAAGATACGGTTCGTTATCAAAAATTCGAACTTCAATTGGGCAATGATGCCAGGGGCTGGGAAGGTACCGGAATGGATGATATTTGGGAAGTGCGCAAAATGATTACCAACGGGCCGGTACGGTTTAATAAAACAGGCCATTACCATTTTTCTGTTGCACAAATTATGCGGGAAAACCCCTTACCCAATATCCTAAGTGTAGGTATCAGGGTCGAAAAAGTAAGATGAACGGGGGCTGATATTTAAACTTTTTTTTAGGAAAGCTATTATACATAATACCATGAAATTTTCCTTCTATAAAGCAAAGGGGCTCCGTCTAGTATTTGTGGTATATTGGGTATTGCTGGTGTATGTAGTAGCGGCATTGGTGTGGTGGTTTATTGCATTGAATGCCCAAAACCGTCAGATGATACAGTATGAAATGCTGCAATTAAAAAGGGATTCTCCGGCTTATTTTAATGATATCCAGCGCTTAAATTTAACCTCAAAAAGAAAAACCTTTCAATACATCGGCGAAGGCAGTACTTTTTTATTCTTTATTTTAGTTGGAAGTGTTTTTATTTTTCGCGCGGTACGACAGCAATTAAGGTCTACCCAGCAACAGCATAATTTTATGATGGCGATTACGCATGAATTAAAGACACCAATTGCGGTAACCAAACTCAATTTAGAAACCCTGCAAAAGCGCAGACTGGAACCTACACAACAGCAAAAATTAATACAAAATACCATACAGGAAACCAACCGTTTAAATGCACTGTGCAATAATATGCTGCTGGCATCGCAGATTGAAGCAGGTGGTTACAGCATTACCAAAGAAGAAATTAACCTGTCGCAATTGGTAGAAGAATGTGTGCAGGATTGCATTATCCGCTTTCCGCACCGACACATCGAAGCTACTATCGATGAAGGTATATTTTTAGAAGGTGATATGTTGTTGTTGCAAATGGGCGTAAATAACCTGCTGGATAATGCCATAAAATATTCTACCAAAGATTTGCCCATTGCAGTGCAGCTTAAGCAACAGGCTAATCAACTTTTTTTATCTGTAATGGATGAAGGAAAAGGTATTTTGGAAGAAGAAAAAAAGAAAGTATTTGAAAAGTATTACCGTACCGGAAACGCTGCCACCAAGGGAGCAAAAGGTACCGGACTTGGTTTATACCTTACCAAAAGAATTGCCTACCAACATAACGCCATCATTTTATTGACTGATAATATACCCCATGGCTGTAATTTTACCATGGTATTTACCATTTAAAAATAAATTATTGCAGGCTAATTCAGCAGGTAAACAGTTTCCATAATTTATGTAGTTGTACATCCTGTAAATAAATTGTATTATTTTATACCGTTCGGTATTATTCAGACCATTGGAACGCTTTCTAATTTTTAAGTGGTAATCGCAAAGTTTTAAACATTAATTTCAATACGATGGCAGGTAAAAAAAAATCAATATTACTGGTAGAAGATGAGGAGAACCTGCAGGAAGCCCTGAAATTAAACCTCGAATTGGAAGATTATGAAGTAACCTGTGCCGATAATGGGGTAGAAGCATTAAAAGCAGTGCAGCAGGAATACTTCGATTTGATGATATTGGATGTAATGCTGCCCGAACTGGATGGCATTGCAGTATGTGAAAGTATTCGGCTGCAAAATATTGATATCCCTATCCTGATATTGAGTGCAAAAAATAGTAGTGCAGATAGGGTACTGGGTTTAAAAAAAGGAGCAGATGATTATCTAACCAAACCTTTTAATTTAGAAGAATTATTATTGAGGGTGAGTAAATTAATGGAGAAAAGTGAGCGGATTGCCATTCGCCAACCATTGGAGCAATTGTATAAATTTGGTAAAAACACGGTAGATTTTAAAGCGTTGGAATGTACTACCAGAGGGGGCCAAAAAATTATGCTTACCAAAAAAGAGATTATGTTGCTAAAACTACTGATTGAAAATAAAAATGAAGTGGTGACCCGCGAAAAAATATTACAGGCGGTTTGGGGCTACAATGTGTATCCTACCACAAGAACAATCGATAATTTTATTTTAAGTTTCCGAAAATATTTTGAAGAAGATAGTCGTAACCCTAAATATTTTCATTCGGTGCGCGGCATCGGATATAAATACACGGAAAATTAAATACCAAACGGACGTCTTGTCAAATCTTCAATAGCAACCAATTTTTATATTAAAATATCGGCTTAATACCTTTATGAAAGGCACCTTTCTACTATTGGGGTTGAGGTTTATGAGAAAGTATTTTCAATGATGGAACAGGCTTCCCGGTAAATTTTTTCCATTTTATCTTCTTCAGAATAAGGTGTGTACAATTGCCATTCTACCTGTTGTAATACCTTGTCGATATGTAAGCCGGAGCTTAGCGATACCGCTTTTTTATCTAATGCTACTGCAATTGTTTTTCTATTGACCATGGTGATAGAGATAGCTAATTCTACAGCTAAAAAAGCCTTTAATTCTCTGTTAAGGGCTTCGTAAAAACCCCTTGAATCTTTTTTAATAAGCATTGCTTCGGTTGCGGCCAAAGGGTTTATATTGGGTGCTGCAGTTTCAACACTTGTTATTGCTACCGGTTTATCCGTAAGTGCATTTTTACCAACTGTCACTTTATCATTTTCAGCAGTTAACGCCTGGATGAGCGGCTTTTTATTCTTCCTTTTAAACCGGAAAAATAGTCCGGCGAAAATTAGTCCCGCAAAGGGTATTAACAACAATAAATAGTTACTGAATATCCAAGTTAAAAATTTCTGTTTATTATATTTTGTATCTTTTTTTGCTAAGGCCGAAGATCCTGATTTGCCGGTACCTTTTGTTATAACAAATACAATTGGTTCGGTACTTACGGTAGTGTATTTGCCAAGTTGCGGATTAAAAAAACTATACTCAATCGGCGGTAAGGTATACCTGCCGGGCTTTTTAGCGGTAAAGGAAAACACATAGCTTTTATTACCACTAACCGGTACTGCCTGCTTGTTTAAAGCATCCACTATTGTGGGTTCAAAACTTTCTATGCTATCCGGAAAATTTACTTCAGGTGCATTTATAAGTTCCATATTGCCCTGGCCGCTAACGATAACCTGTAACTTTCCTGTTTCATCGGTAGAAAAAATATTTTTATCTACCGCAGCTTCAATTTTAAAATTACCCACTGCGCCTTTAAATGACGCTGGCTTATTGTTGTCGGGCAATGCCTTTACATTAATGGTTACAGGCTTAGTTTGCAGTGTAATTTTTTCATCCTGCATAGCCTCGGCCGGCATACCATTTATTGCATCTTCAATAGAAGCAGCATGAGTTTTTAAATACGCATCTTTTATAAAGTGAATGGTATTTTCTACCTCTGCTATTTCTACTTCCATAGCCCCTGATTGCAAAGGATACAGTTGTGCCTTGCGCAAAGTATATACATTGTATTCCCTGCCATTAATTTTTTCGATATCATAGGCGGTAGTACCGGCTTGTATCAGATCAATTACCGAAAATCCATTCAGGTAGGGGTTTTTGGTAATGCTGCTTTCCGATTTGAGCCTGCTGTACAATTTATAAGCCACTACAATTGGCTCGCCAATATAACAACTGGTTTTATCCACTATTAATTTAAGAAATATATTTTTTGCAATTTTAGCAGCTACATTTTCACCTTCCTTCAAAATAAAATCTTTGTTGGGTTTTTCCCGAACTGCGGGCTCCTCAAAAAATTCCGGCAGGCTACCAAAGCCGGTATTATTATTAGCCTGATTAGCAGGGGGTGCCGCATTGGTAACTTTTAATTTAATGGCAATTGTCTTTAGTATTTTACCATCTACTTTTGCAGTAGCAGCGCCGATAGTGAAATTACCTTTCCGCCGTGGTTTTATAATATAGGTGAGACCAATATATTGTTTTGTAATACCATTATTGTTTTCCATACCACTCTCCTGGTTGGGACCGCTAAGTATAATAAAATCTTTTAAAGAAGGCGTAACAAAATTATTTGCCTCGCTTGCATTTTCAATCACAAACTTAAGTTCTGCTGTTTCATTTTTACCAATGCTGGCGGGAGAAACGATGGCAGTAAAATGTGTTTGGCACAATAAGGTATATGGTGCACACAACACTAAAAAAATAATAAGCAGTAAGTGTTTTTTAAAAAGTTGGATCATAATAATTGTACTGCAAAAGTAAAATGTCGCAAATTCCTGAGTTAAACCATACCTTATTAGTTATGAGTTATAAGTGCGTGTTGGTTGCCTATTTTTAACTCGTTTGTTTAATTAATGGTAAACTAATAAATACCATACTAAAAATAACGTTAAAATTAATAATACCCTTTAACCTAACAAGATCTAAAACAAAAACATCTTATTAGGCCTTACCGGCAAAATAAAAAAAGCCTTCCTAATTTACCGGCAACATCGAAACGCCTTAACGGCAAAATAGAAAAACGTCTCAGCGCCTTAACGGCAAAAAAAGCCTTCCCGCCTTACCGGCAAAACAAAACGCCTTTCCATCTTCCCGGTAAAATTAAAAACGTCGAAACGCCTAAACGGCAAAAAAAAGTCTTCCCGCCTTCCCGGCAAAATTAAAAAACCATTTAACCACTTTATTACAAATCCCCCAACAGCGGCCTGATAACAATGTCTTCAATAACGGCCTGCCCCGAAAGTTTGGTAGCAGCCAGAATAGTTACCGCAATATCCCCTGCTTCCATAATGCGTTTTGTACTGTTGTCAAATCCCTCCCAGCTATCGGTAAGTACAGCACCGGGATAAATAGAGGTAACTTTTATATGATGCGGCTTCAGCTCATTGCGCAAATTTTTACTAAACCCCATTAAGGCATATTTGCTAATGCTGTAACTACCACCATTAGGGTATGCCTGCAAAGAGGCTACTGAGCAAATATTAAAAATATGTCCTTTTTTATGCTCGATCATCAGCGGCAATAAAATTCTAGTTAAGTGGTACGCACTGTACAAATTGGTATCAATCAGCTGCTCCAGCATTCCATCTTCTTCATTAAAAATATTACCTGGAATGAATTTACCTGCGTTATTTACAAGGACATCAACAGTGTCAACCTTGCTTAAGATCCATTGACCAAATTTTTGCACTTCTTCCTTTTTACTCATGTCCACTACCCTCGCATTAATGGTACTTTGGGGGTATTCCAGTTGTAATGCCGCTACGGTATTGTATAAAGTAATTTCATTGCGGGCACATAAAAAAAGGTTGTTGGCTTCTGCCGCAAAACTATCGGCAATAGCCTTCCCAATTCCTTTAGAGGCGCCGCTTATAACTATATTCATCAGATTGATTTATTTAAAAAATTAAGGCATTAATGCATTTTAAAAAACCAAAATAGTATTGATTGTTTACCAGTAGCTTTGCCAAATAAATGAACACAAATTTAAATAATAAGTTTAAAAGAGTGTTTAAATCATTGGTTGTTTTTTAACCATAACGCTTTACCTACTGCAATAGCAGCAAAAAAATATACTTACTAATGCCTGCATACAAACATTTATTTTTCGATCTCGACCATACCCTTTGGGATTTTGATGCCAACGCCAAAGAATCGCTGCTGGAGCTTTATGATTTCTTTAATTTAAAAGAAAAGGGTGTTTTTCCTTTTGATAACTTTTATAAGCATTACCTGCACCACAATCAAATTTTATGGGATAGGTACCACAAAGGTTTCATCAATAGCGAAGAATTAAAATGGAAAAGGATGTGGCGCACCATGCTGGAATTTAAAATTGGCAGCGAACCATTGGCAAGAGAAATGAGTGCTAAATTTTTAGAAATATTACCTACTAAAAAATTATTGTTTCCGCATACCATCGAAATTTTAGAATACCTGAAGGCTAAGGGCTACCAGCTGCACCTTATTACCAATGGTTTTGAAAAAGTGCAATGGAGTAAAATAAATAATAGTGGATTAAGCAAATACTTTACCCATATTATAACTTCAGAAGCCAGTAATAGCCTTAAACCTAAAAAAGAAATTTTTGAATATGCTTTAAAAATGGCGGGGGCCACTGTAGCAGAAAGTATCATGCTGGGCGATAACCTGGATGCCGATATTCAAGGTGCTTTTAATGCCGGTATGGATTGTATTTTCGTAAATCATATACAAGCGGTAACAAGCATTAAGCCTACCTACATTATTCATCACCTTAAAGAATTAGAAGCTATTTTCTAGTGCCGTAAATTTTATTAACAGCGGTCGTTCGGGCAAATTTTAGTATTGTATAATTAAATTGTAACCTTTCCCTGTTAAGAATTAACCAGATTTAGTGAGGTCTATACTGGTTGACCCCGCTGCGACTATAAAAAATAATAAAGCTGGAGTATAGAAAGATACACAGTTGCTATACTTAAGGATATTGAGATATAATTATGTACGATATAGCCTTGCAACTGAAGCTGCAAGGCTACTTCTTATTAATTTTTTATTACCGATACCTTACCTGACTTCCGATATTTGTAAGACCACACTTGTCCGCTCAGCCCTTATATCAGGGTTAAACCCAATGTGCAAAAGAAAGTCGCCGCTATAAATTTTATTTGGATCAATGGTAGAGCTTGTGCCCGGGTACAAATTAATTTCTTTGATGGAATAATTTTTATCCGCATCCAAACCTTTTAATAAAATGGGCAGTTTGCTGCCTTCTCCATACCTGCTATTGACCAGGTAATTAAAAATAACACCACTTGTTTTAGCCTCATTTATATATAATACGGCGGCCGTACTGCTCTCCCGCGGATTACTTAAGCGGTATTGATCGCCCTGCCAGATTATTTGCTTCAGGCTGTCATAATTTTTTATCGCATTACGGCAAAATAAAAGATCATTGGCACTTAATTTACTCACCACAATATCAAATCCCAGCTTACCCATCATGGCAACATCAGTTCTAAATTTAATGGGTTGCTTACCCCAATCTGTAACGTGGTTAGAACTTGTAATCGCCGGATAAAAATAAGAGTATTCCCATTGGATAAAAATGCGCTCCAGGGGCTCGGTGTTATCACTTGGCCAAAACTCGGTAAAATATTGAAGGGCTGCATAATCTACCCTGCCACCACCGCCTGAACACAACATCATCGGCACTATAGGATACTTGGCCCGAACCCTTTCCAATACTTTGTACAATCCGCGTACATAATCAATATATAAATGCGATTGATTTTTAAGGTGTGCCGAATAGGCATTATAAATTACCGCATTGCAGTCCCATTTAATATAAGCGAGCGCAGCATTTTTTGTAAAAAGAGTATCAATAATGCCAAATACATAATCCTGTACTTTAGGATTACTAAGGTCAAGCACCAATTGATTTCTAAAATAATATTCCTCCCGTTTGGGTTGCTTAATAACCCAGTCAGGATGTTTCTCGTACAACGCACTTTTAGGATTTACCATTTCCGGTTCTATCCAGATGCCAAATTTAACGCCGTCATTTTGGGCTTCTTTTACCAGGGCTGCAATACCATTGGGTAATTTCGTTTTATTTTCCTGCCAATCACCTAAACCGGCATTATCCCCATTTCTTGGATATTTATTTCCAAACCAGCCATCATCCAATAAAAATAAATCTACCCCAAGCTTTTTAGTATCTTTTAAAATAGCAGCCAATTTATTTTCATCAAAATCAAAGAAGGTACTTTCCCAATTGTTAAGTAAGGTAAGTCGGGTTCCCTGGCCATCCAGAATTTTATACCTTCTGGCCCACTGTTGTAAATTACGACTGGCCTCTCCTTTTCCTTTGGCAGAAAAAGTATATAAAAAAGGCGGTGTGGTAAATTCTTCGCCCGGTTGTAAAGTGTAGGGAGATGCATAATTATTGATGCCCGAAGTAATGCGAAGGTTATCCTGAATGTCGAGTTCAAAATCGGTTTTAAAATTGCCGCTCCATTCCAAAGCACCATACAAAACAGCCCCTTCATCTTCAGTAGCGGGCTTATTTAAAGCGATCATAAAACAGGATGGCTGCAATAAATTTGCCCTGGTTCCCAACTTGCTGTCAATCGTTTTTATCCCGTGTGTAAGTTTAGCTTCTTCAGGCTGCATTTCTTTTGCCCAGTCGCCATGGTATTGGGTT
>JAYTHI010000254.1:0-3573 GCA_043732685.1 Ferruginibacter sp.
TACTTTTCCGTGATCCGGACGGAAACTTAATTAATTTTTTCACACCTGTTAGCCCCGAAGCAATTAAAAAGTTTAGTGTTTAAATAAATTACATTTCGAATTTTTAATCGTTTTGAAGGAATCTTATATTTTAAAGGTAGAAAAGGAGCAACTAATAACATTAAGTCCTATAGATTAATGTCCCAAAAATTAAAATGCAGGCGCTGCCCGGCGTGGTGATACAGTTTCCCTACACAATTTTATGCTACAGCCGAAGGTGATTTTTATTTTACTTTTCTGTTTAGTAGTTTATCATTGTGATAGTTGCTTCCTATAGCCTCCCCATTTAGCGGAAATTGGCACTTTCTTTTTCTTTTTCTTTTACCTTGGCCTACATTGTTCTTATCGCCTTCGACTGAAATTGGTTTCTGTTTTTGCATGACAATAATTAAAGCGTGATGTCAGCACCACAGTCAGAGTTATTCCGGTATCCTTCCATTTTCCGGGAGTAATAATTGCTGGGGTAGTCTGATATTCCAGCTTTACGTACCATTTAGTTGGGCGCAATTTCATTTGCATTTTTGTTATTTAATGAATCATTAAACTAAGCCTGTCTTGATTGGGTAAAATTGAAATATTTAAGGGTACCACAATAGTTTATCCATAAACATGGGTTTTGTAATATTGAAACAGACGAACAAACTATTGTACATTAATTTTAAAAGTAGCGCTGTTTTTGTTAATTGGTCTCAGGTTTGCTACTTATCTATCATTGATAGCCTAAACGTATGCAAAATGCGTTCTCGAATAATAACAACTCTAAACGCCCTCCCGCCTATGTTTACCAGTTTTACAAAAGAGCAAAAAGCAATACATTATCCAAGTGACAGACTTACGATTATTGCCCTTAAACCTTACATGTTTGCCATAGTAACAATCCTTATACTTCTTCCAATTGTGGCTGCGTGGCTGCAATATTTAATAACAGGGTTGCCCGCCGATCCCGGACTTATCCCTATTTTGATAAAACCTGCTGATCCTACCGGGTTTCCATTGTGGGTAAATCTTAGCCATTGGGTGAACTTCTTTTTTCTTGTATTGATTATCAGAAGCGGTCTTTCCATTTTAGTGGATCATCCCCGATTGTACTGGAATAGTGGTTGCAAACCGGGAACAGACTGGATACGATTTACTCCATTAAAAAAGCCAAAAGATAAATCCTGGACTGCCAAAGAAGATGCCCGTTACATTAGTCCTGTATTAGGGTTACCCGGTTACCGGCATACCATTGGCATAGCAAGAGCATGGCATTTTATTACTGTGCCGTTTTTTATGTTGAACGGAGTTGTTTTTATTATCCTTCTTTTTACTACCAATCAATGGCTTCGGCTTGTGCCCACCTCATGGAAAATTTTTCCTGACTCATGGAACCTTTTCGTTTATTATTCAACATTTCATTTGCCTGTTGAGCCTAATGGTTATTATCATTTTAACGCATTGCAACAACTATCTTATTTTGGTGTGGTATTTATTCTTGCCCCCTTAGCTATGTTTACCGGCATGGCTATGTCACCAGCCATTGAAAACAGGTTTCACTGGTATCCGAAATTATTTGGTAATCGCCAAAGCGCCCGTTCTATCCACTTTTTAATAATGATAGCTTATGTAATTTTTATTGTGATACATGTTGCCTTGATAGCAGCTACGGGCTTGGTTAGAAATATGAACCATATTATGGGCGGAACGGACGATTCGAAAAATTTATCAGGTGTATATATTGGTACAGGGATTATTGTGGCAATTGCTGCATTTTGTTTTTTTGCACATTGGCTTTCGTGGCGTATGCCGAGATTGATGCAACGCCTTAACGCTGCTATTAACGGTAATTTATGGCGCGTTACATTAAACCATTTTAAGCCGACGGCTTACTATCAGCCAAAAGATATTTCACCCTACTTCTGGGCTAATGGAAAAATGCCTTCTTCGGAGGCGTGGCAAAAACTTGCAGCAAATCATTTTAAAGAGTATAAATTGAAAATAACAGGACTGGTAGATAACCCTGTAGAATTATCGTTGCAGGAGCTTAAAAATTTGGGAATGAAGCAGACTATAACTATGCATCATTGCATACAGGGATGGTCGGGCGTAGCCGAATGGGGAGGATTACCAATTGGAAAAATTATTGAATTGGTTAAACCACATAAAACTGTTACAACCGTGGCTTTTTATTCGTTTGGGGAAGGGCTTTACGGAGGATGTTATTATGATACAATTACGCTTGATAATTGCCTGAAACCCCAATCCATTTTGGCATGGGAAATGAATTATGAAACATTGCCACCGGAGCATGGTGCTCCGCTAAGGCTCCGGGTAGAAAATCAACTGGGCTATAAAATGGTAAAATGGATAAGTTCTATTGAATTTTTGGAAACCTATGAAACTATAGGCAAAGGTTTTGGAGGCAAAAATGAAGATGATGAATACTTTGATTTGCTGGCTAACACGTAATTATTAATGCTGATACATTCACGAAATAATGTTTAATAAAAATAAAGTAAAATGGAAGAGAAATTTAATGAATCAACGCCGCAACGTACACAAGGCCACCTGTTAGATGCGCCATTAGTAACAATAAATATCCCTGCTTTTATAGAGCAGTTAAAGCAGGAGAAAGCCTGGAAAGAAAGCGACCGCAATACCATAACAGTGTTTAAAACTAACGGTATGCGTATAGTTCTTATTGCCCTACATAAAGGCGCTGAAATGGCTACACATACAGCAAACGGAATTATAAGCGTACAAGTGCTTGAAGGACAAATAAAATTTACTACCGGGGCTCAAACTGAAGAATTAAATAAAGGGCAAATGCTTACGCTTCATGAAAATATTCCGCACAGTGTGCTTGCTATGGAAGAGACGGTTTTTTTATTAACGCTTTCAACAAAATTAGAACCGTTGTTCAGGACGTAATGGTGAATTTAGGAGTCCTTAATAAAAAACAGCCTTAAAAAACATGCTATAAAAAAATATAAATGTTATTTTTAAACGAATAAAAATTTTGATGGAGCAAGAAATAATTTAAATACTATTGCAAAAATAAAACGACATTTAAAAAAATAATAAGCACAAATAACTGGTCGATACTTTGGAATATATAGCTTACGTTACGGCAAAATCAATCAATGCAAAATTTTAAAGAGATGCACCTCCGGAGGTTTTTTTTGGAAGCTATAAAATTGGCCTACGTAAATACTTTATGTGTTTTAAATACCTTTAAACAATAAAATGAAATTGAAGTTTCTATGAACTTTACACAAAATGATTTTACAGAAGCAAAACAATTGGCCAAAGTTCAAATTGCGATTGATAAAATCGATGAAAAATATGTGAATTTAATTTCGGATGAGATTTTTCAAAAGCAGCCATTTTTTTTGACAGTTTTATTGGGCTACAGATTCGATGTTGAACCATTAGAATTAGAAGAAATTATGAAAATATACTTTTTGATCTGGGAATACTTTCGGACAAATAAGAAAGTGCAGCGCAAAATAGTGACACAAGAACGTTTCGAAAGTATTGAAGACCAAATACTTT
>JAYTHI010000255.1:0-3566 GCA_043732685.1 Ferruginibacter sp.
AACTCGCCCCGAAAAGAATAATGCTTTATCGTTTAATCGGGCTCAAACAGCTTTGATTTCTTAACGCCTTATTTGGAAAATTTCTTGCTCTTTTTAGAAGAGGCCGACAATACCTTGCAATTAAAGAGTTATTGGATTGAGTCAAATAATTTTAAGAATTATATTAATTGTGAATCAGGGATTCCAACAGCTTTTTATTCTAATAAAGTATGCCTATAAATACTTTCAGGGTTTTCTTTCAGACAATATTTAACGATAAAAATAATATTCGTTTTTCGGCCTTTTGATGAATAAATTAAACCTTTAGCTTTGGTTTATGCATTAAAAGACCGGATTTTTTTTAATTCACTTCGAATTTTAAGGCATAAATTATTTTAGTAATTAAAGGCTACCAATATTTATAGGTATAAAAAATATTTTAAATTGTATGCTTAAAATAGCAGGCTTTATTCTCTAATAAATTTAGAAGAAATGAAATTTTCATTTCATAATTATACTGGTCTAAAAACGCTGGTGCAAAATATGCCCTGCAAGGTTTTAGCTGCTGTAAATCTATTGTAATTTTAGCGTACGGAAAATGTATGAAAGGGTAGTTATAGCATTCCTCAATTGCACATTCATTTGGTTTGGAGTACAAAGAATCGGTGTGGCGTATTACGTAGCGTTGTCTATATTCGTTCCAGGGATTTAATGCGATAAAGTTGTGATAGCCCGGATCATCTTGCCCTATTAAAAGTAAATTTTTTAACCTTGCATAGTCATCAACCGCCGCCAATCAACCGCTTAATTTCCATTTTCCGCTGGCAATCATAGTCGATATTTTTTAACCACACTGCATATTACTACACTCGCTTTGATAAAGCATTTAATCAGAGGAATAGCGTAAACCAATCTGTCTTCGTACCTCCATCATTATTTCCTGTATATCATTAGTTCTTTGATGGGTTATACAATTGCTTTCTGTCTCATGATTTAAAATGCTATCTGTTGCATGCTGCATCTGGTAAATAAACCCATGTGCCGTTCTTCCATCTTCAAATGTTGCTATTAATTCGTGTTCCTTATTAAATAACCTGCAAGCACAAGCCCTCCAAAAATCAGGTACTTCTATATAGCCGTTTTCACCAAATAAACGGAGCTTGTTCGTCATCCTTGTTTCCATAGAGGTGCACAGCGTTGCAGTAGTGCCTTCATATTGTAATACCATAACAACAGTAGCATCAACACCAGATTCAGTAAGTACCCCTGAAGCTGCTATCCTGTCTGGTTTTTTATCCAAAAATAAAGTTGCTAATGCTATAGTGTAAATACCAAGATCTAACAGTGCACCACCTGCGAGTAAGGGATTGTACATTCTCCCTTGCATATCTTTTTCCATTGGATAAGCAAAATCAGCCTGTACTACTTTTAATTTCCCGATCCTCCCTTCATCAACCCACTGCTTTGCTTTATGAATGGCAGGTAAAAAATAGGTCCACATTGCTTCCATTAAAAATAGCTTTTTACTTTTTGACAAGGCCATTAATACTTTGAATTCTTTGTCATTTACGGTAATGGGTTTTTCACATAAAACAGCTTTACCGTTTTGTAAACATTTTAATGCCTGTTCAAAATGAAAATTATGCGTGGTGGCAATGTAAACCGCATCAATGTCTTCACTGCTGTATAACTCATCATAAGTTAAAGCCTGCGGAAGCTTGTGCGTTGTTGCGAAAAGTTTCGCCCTTTCGATATTACTTGCTGCAATGGCAACTAACTCCGCATTTTTTAACAGTGGAAAATCTTTTACAAAAGACTGTGCTATATTTCCGGCACCAATAATTCCCCATCTAATTATTTCTTTATTCATACTTAGGGGCGATTTTCAATTATTTCATTCGTAGAAAATTTATACCGCATATTTCTGTACACACAAATATCAGTTATATCTTCCGGCACTCCGATGGGTACGGTTCTAAAATTTGTTGATATGCGATAAGCACTTTTAACGGGCAGTACCCGGTGCCAGCAGTGGCCATGCAAAAAAATTAAAGTTCCCTTTTTAGGAGCGTATACCATTTGCCCTTCTATAGCGGCATCCGGTATTCCTGCCGGTAACATACCAGCCTTATGTGTTTCAGGATAAATAACCAATTCACCACCGGTTGCGGTATTTATATCATGCGTGTACACCAGGCGGTTTAAATTATACATCGCTTTATTTTCCGGCGTACAATCCTGGTGCCAAGCCTGTCCTTTACTGCCCTGTTTGGAAAACATGGCCATGCAATATAAATTTTGCCAACCTATTTTTAAAATGGCAGTTGTAATGGCATTCATTTTTTCATCTTTATCGATAGTATCTAATTTTGTATTGCCATCGCGGTAAGGAAACCAGGGAATAACTTCAACGGCAGACCTGGTTATAAATTCATCGGTATGTTCCCATTTTGGATTAAGCCCATAATGTTGCAGTATCATCTCATTGGCTTCATCCATCACTTTATCCGAAAAAAAATTTTCCAGAATAAGGTAGCCGTCTTTCCAAAATTGTTCTGCAAACTTTTGTATATTTTCCATAAAGAAATATTTTAAATGCCTTTAGGATAGGTGATAGGCAGGATGGCAATGCTAGGAACGTTTGTGGCGAATATCTTCAGGCGCCAATCCGATTAGAAATTTACTAAAAAATATTAATTTTTGCTCCGTAAATAATTAAATAAAGTGTCAGAAGCTTTTAAATATTTTTCCTGCGAAGTTTCCTGCAACCACCATTTTTTTATCGAATCATTTTTTGTGATGCGTGCATCTATATTTTTGAAATAAGAATTGTTCTTCCACATGGGCCTGGTTTTCCAGGGCGAGTTGATATAATGAATAGCTTTTATTATGGTTGGATTATTATTAATGGTCCTAAAATAAGGCATAAACCAGTCTTGCCATGCCAATTCCGCATCTGCTTGTTTTGAAAGATCAAGCGGCTTACAAATATTATTGGAATCTAAAAAAACCGGACTGGACTCTGCAATAAATAAAGGCTTTTTATGGTCTCTGGCAAATTGCAGCATCGGGTGAATTGAATCTGCCGGTACAAAATAAGAGTAAGCCACCCAATCAACATATTCATCGCCGGGATAAAATAAATCCATTGCTGTTTTGTTGGCACCTGCTCCTTTTGATTGCCATACATAAGCCACATTGTTTACCCCCATTTTATCTAAGGAAGACCTGATTCTTTTCCATGCCGGAACATAAAATTCTTTCCTGTAATGATTCCAATCGAATCCATCAAACTCATAGCCAATGCGAAGAAAAACCGGTCTTGTTCCCAATCCCTTTAGCCAATTTCCTAACTTCAATATTAAATCATCATGTCCCCCGGCAGCAGTTATACTATCATTGCCCTGGCTAATATCCAATCCAATTGCCAGACAGGAATTTTTTAAGGTTTCATCGGCAACGGTAACAGACATATTCTCGGGACCATCACCCCAATCATTAAATGCTGTCAGCCCACTCAATCCTTTGTAGGTAAATCCAAAAGACGTATATCCTTTTAAAAAATCGGTATACTGTGTAAACCCTCC